>JBQCDC010000373.1:0-2452 GCA_051961575.1 Marmoricola sp. | reverse complement strand
CCTGAGAGCGACTAGGCGCGCGCTGCCAGCTGCGCGAGTATCGTCTGGATCGCCTCGTCCTGCGCGAGCAGGTGCTTCTGGATCTGTCGTGCCTCCTCGAGGACCGCGGACGCGTCATCGAACGAGGCCTGGGCGCGACCGTCCGAGGCGGCCGCCTGGATGTTCTGCCCGACGATGATGATCGGCAGCAGCACCAGCTGCAGGAACGACTGCTCGATCCAGGCAACGATCACGACCGCGTTGTGGCTCGACAACGCGCCCGGCAGACTCACCAGCGACAGCACGAAGAAGGCGTAGGCCGCCCACATCGTGCCGACGATCAACGTGATCTTGAGGCCGATCTTCCCGTTGATCTGCGCGATCCGGCTGTCTCCGTGCAGCTTCTTGCGTGCCTTGGCGATCGTCGGCGGACCGGCCGCTTGACGTTCTTCGACGTGCGGATGGGGTTCGTAGGTGAAGGTGCTGTCGCCACTCATGAACACACGATGGCGGCGCCTCGGAGCGTTTACCTGAAAGGAGGCTGAGACTTAGCGGGCGAAGGAGACGATCGCGGTGACGCCGACCACCACGATCACCGACCGGAGCACCAGCGGTGGCAGCCGACGGCCGACTCCTGCGCCGATCTGACCGCCGATCAGCGAACCCGCGGCGAGCAGCCCCACGATCCGCCAATCCATGTGTCCGGAGAACAGGAACACCACGGCGGCGACGCCGTTGACCAGCGCGGACAACACGTTCTTCAACGCATTGAGGCGCTGGAGATCGTCGTCGATTCCTACGGTGAAGAGCGCCATCATGATGACGCCCTGTGCCGCTCCGAAGTAGCCGCCGTAGATCCCATTGCCGAACATCGACGGCCACAGCCACCGGTGATGGCCTTCATGGGTGCCTCGCGCCGCCAGACGCCGATTCAGACTCGGCCCGACGATCACGAGCAGCACACCGATGCCGATCAGCACGGGCACGATCGCTCGGAACGCAGACGATGGCAGCGCGAACAGCAGGAGGGCACCGAGGATGCCGCCCAGCATGGTGGCGGGCGCCAACCAGAGGAAGCGTCCCAACTGGCCCTTCAGCTCACGTCGGTAGCCCCACGCCCCCGAGGCCGACCCGGGCACCAGTCCCAGTGTGTTCGACACGTTCGCGGTGACGGGTGGCACGCCGAGCGCAAGCAGTGTCGGAAAGGTGACCAGCGTTCCCGAACCGACGATGGTGTTGATGGTTCCTGCTGCGATTCCCGCCGCGAAGACGGCTGTCGCCGCCCCTGCGGAATCGATCACGCGGGCGACTCAGGCGGATCGCTCGAGGGCGGTGCCGGGCTGCCGGCGTCCTCGGCCTCGGCGATCGCACGCTGGACCTCATCACTGGTCGCCTGCGCCTCCGAGTCCCCCGGTGAGCCGGTCGGCGGGGGTCCGTAGTCGACGCGCTGCGGGTTGCCCGGGCCCGTCGGCGGAATGCCGGCGACCGTCCCGATCGCCGACCCCAGACCCTCGAGGGCCTTGGTGAACTCCGACGGGATCACCCAGACCTTGTTCGCGTCGCCATTGGCGAGACGCGGCAGCATCTGGAGGTACTGGTAGGCCAGGAGGCCCTGGTCGGGGCGGCCGTCGTGGATCGACTGGAAGACGGTCTGGATGGCCTGCGCCTCACCTTGCGCGCGCAGAATCGCGGCCTCACGAGCGCCTTCCGCGTTGAGGATCGCGGACTGCTTGTTGCCCTCGGCCGTGAGAATGGCCGACTGCCGCTGACCTTCGGCCGTGAGGATGATCGCGCGCTTGTCACGATCGGCACGCATCTGCTTCTCCATCGCGTCCTTGATGGACGGGGGCGGGTCGATGCCCTTGATCTCGACGCGTCCGACGCGGACGCCCCAGCGTCCCGTGGCCTCGTCGAGGACCGCGGAGAGGCCCCGGTTGATCTCCTCGCGCGAGGTCAGCGTCTGCTCGAGGTCCATGCCGCCGACGATGTTGCGCAGCGAGGTCATCGTGAGCTGCTCGATCGCCGAGATGTAGTTGGCGATCTCGTACGTGGCCGCGACCGGATCGGTGACCTGGAAGTAGATGACGGTGTCGATGGACACGACGAGGTTGTCCTCGGTGATCACCGGCTGCGGCGGGAATGACACGACCTGCTCGCGCAGGTCCACGATGTAGCGCACGCGGTCGATGAATGGCGTGATGCCGTTCAGGCCCGGGGTCAAGGTGCTCCGATACTTGCCGAACCGCTCGACGATGCCGGCCCGGGCCTGCGGAATGATCCGAACCGTCCGGCTCAGAATCACCGCGACCAGGACCGCGAGAACGATCAGGACGATCGCGAGTGCGTTCACAGTTCCTCCCCCTTCTCCTTGTTCCTGGGTGCCACGTAGGCGATGGCGCCCCTGATCTCCACGACTTCGACCTGCACCCCAGCGGTGAGCGTGCTGACGTCGTCAGAAGGCAGCGCCGTCCAC
>JBQCDC010000372.1:0-6031 GCA_051961575.1 Marmoricola sp. | reverse complement strand
GCGACACGGTTGATGTCGAAGACCTGGTCGTCGCTGCCGGACATCACCAGCACCGGCACCTTGATCCGGCTGAGGTTCAACGCGTCGAGTGGGATCGCGGCGATGATCGAGATCATGTCCCCACAGGGATTCAGACTGCGCATCGCCAGAGCCTGCGGCAGCACCGATGCCGGAGTGTGTGCCAGGAAGTTGGCCTGATAGTCGGCCACGCTGCTGGTCAGGTAGGCGTATCCCGCCGCACCACCGGAGGTCGCGCCACCCGCCAGACACTTCGGACCGAACGTCAGCGACTCCTTGAGGACACCCGGCGTCGGCGCGAGATCCGCATAGGAGAGGACCGCGATCGCATCGACGTCGTGGAACGAGTTGGCCTCGATCTCGGTGATCGCACCGCCCAGCGAGTGGCCGGCGAGGGCTAGGCGCGCGAACCCCGGGTGAAGGGCGCCGCCATAGGTGCCAGCACGCAATTGCTGAACGATCTGGTGCGCCACGTCGGCTTGGCCCCCGACGCAGCTCTTCAGCCCGTTGGGGTGGCCACTGGAGTCATAGCCCAGACGGTCGATGGTGACCGAGACGTGGCCCAAGGCTGCCATGGACCTCACATATCCGGCGCCGATCACGGGTGCGCGCCAGAAGGACTCCTTGACCTCCAGCCCGTGCAGATACAGCGTCCCGCTCGGATGCGAGGTCGCTGAGACGAGCGCCGTCGGTCCCGTCAAGTGCCCGCGGATCGTGTATGTCTTGCCATCGGTCGCGCAGCCCACACTGGAACGATCGACGTTCTTCACCGTGAAGCTCACCGGCACGTCCGTGATCGCCACGCCGCTGGTTGCTTGGGCTCGGGTCACTGCTACGCCGAGCATCGATGCGGTGGCCACCGCCAGAGCGGACAGGACCCCCATCGCTCGCCGTGCTCGACTCGGTCCCGGGCTCGTCTGGCTACTCGTCATGTTCTTCATCTCCTCGAAGCGAACGCACTGAAACAGGTCATCCGCCCGACGACACGCCTTGAGCCTTCACGTTGGAGCCGTACTTGGCAAGGGGGCCCCGCGGCCGGCGTAGGTTTCTTGACGAGATGACGCCACCTGGTGTGAGGTCCTCACAACTGGAGCGACCCATTCGTCAGGTAGAGATGAGCGAACAACGTAGCGAGAGCGTTATCGAGGACCCGGTCGAGCGACGACGCTTGACCTCGCTTGCGTTCCGCATGTTGGGCACGCTTGAAGAGGCCGAGGACGCGGTTCAGGAGACGTACCTGCGCTGGTACCGCCTCACCGAACGGGAACGCGCCGACATCGAGAACCCGCAAGGGTGGTTGACTCGTGTGGCCTCCCGCGTGTGCCTCGACATTCTCAAATCGGCACGAGTCCGACGCGAGCAGTACGTCGGCCCCTGGCTCCCCGAACCACTCCCCTTGGATTTCGACGGCGCCGACCCTGCCGACCGGATCACCCTGGACGACACCGTCAGTACCGCTTTGTTGGTGGTGCTGGACGCGATGACGCCAGCGGAACGAGTCGCGTTCGTCCTCCATGACGTCTTCGCGCTGCCCTTCGACGACATTGCCGAGGTCGTCGGACGAACCCCGGCAGCTGTCCGACAGCTGGCGACCTCGGGTCGGCGCAAGGTGGCCTCCCACCGATCCGCCGTCGCACCGATCCCTCAGCACGACGCGGTCGTACGGGCGTTCTCGGCGGCCACGACCGGAGGCGATTTCGGCGCGCTCACGGCTCTTCTGGACCCGTCGGTGGTGCTCAGGTCCGACGGCGGCGGCGTCGTCAACGCCGCTCGCAACCCTGTCAGTGGCGCCGGCAGGGTCGCCCGATTCATGATCGGTGTGCTGTCCAAGCGCCCGACGTGGCGGATGGAGGAGCGTTCGACCGCGGATGGCCTGGGTCTCGTCTACATCGAAGGCGACGAGATCCGCGGCGTCATCAACCTGCACGTATCCGGCGGCCTAGTGACCGACGTGTGGCTCGTCGTCAACCCCGAGAAACTCGTGGCTTGGACCTGAGCCCGAGCAGTGGTGGCACCGACCTCAGCTGCGATCCGCCGGTTCGACATATTCGAAGGTCGGCCCCGCCATTCCACCGCCGGGGAGCGGCATCCCCAATAGCTCTTGTGCTTTGGCCTTGAGACCGAACATGGCGGCGGTCGCGCTTCCCAACGAGCCGGGATCACCGTTGAAGGCCTGTTCGAGGAGCCAGAGCAACGTGCAGTAGGCGTCGTTGAACCCGACCTGTGCCTGACGAACCTCGTCCGTGGGGGCGTCGTCGACCCGCTGATTGGGTCGCATCGAGTACACGCCGGACCAATCCACCGCGATGTCTTCACCGGTCGGCCCGCTTGCCGGCGTATCGCCCGCCTGGAATCGGCGTCCTAGCGCCAGCTCCTGGAACCGGAAGTAGTGTGCGACCTCGTTACGGTCGGCATGGAACATCTCGTGGTCACCGTCCCAGACCTCACGGTGCTCGGCTCCCTCGCCCTGTTCGACGATCTCGGCAATCGCAGTCAATGCCGTGGCCAGGTCGGTGACGACGACAACGTCACCCGAGCCGCCGTAGGGATAGCGACCCGGGATCTGCCGTCCGGGGTCGCCACTGAAGACCGTCGTCTCGCCAAGCTCGTGGCAGAGCGACACCAGCCCTTGGGAGATCGCCGCGTAGAACTGCCCGATCGTCTCGTAGCGATCACTCTCGGGCATGGCCGTGCGTGCAGACGGCTGTTCAATCTTGAGGAACACCTCCAGTGCTTCCGGGCCGAAGGGCAGGAGCTGCACCTGAAGCGACTGGTCGCCGTGCGGCAGGGTGCGTGGATAGCCAGGCATGAGATGAGCTGCATCAAGAACGGGCTTACCGCCGACCGCGTTCAGCACGTTCGCGGCGAGGGTGAGATGCAGCATCTCCTCCACGAACACGCTCTGGACAACCTCGAACGCCGCAGGGTTGCGCGCTGGATCAAGGGAATAGAGCGCACACAAGTACGGCGGGATGGTGCAGTGTTCGAGTTCGATCGCCCACTGCAGATGGGTGCGAAGGTCATCGACCGATGCGATGCCCACCCTCAACGCCTCGTGTCCTTGGCGAGCCATTCGGCAAGCGTCGTCGTCGCGAGCTCAGCATCCGGCCCGGGAAGCAACGCGTCGCTCTTCGGTACTCCGCCGAAGAACAGCGCCTGAGGATCGGCGACCACATCGCGGGGGTCCTGGCGGGCAGACAGAACGGTCCGGACCCACTCATCGAGTTCGAGCGCTGCAGGTCCAGCGATCTCGTGCGTCGCATTCGTCGGCGCAGCGCCGGCGGTCCTCGCCACGATGGCCGACACCTCCGAGGCGGCGATGGGCTGAACCCAGACGTGCGGCAGCCGTACGACGCCATCGACCATGGACGAATCGGCGGCCCCGCCAGCGAACTCGAAGAACTGGGTCGAGCGCACGATCGAGAACGGGATGCCCGACTCCTTGATCATGTTCTCCTGAGAGACCTTCGCGCGGTAGTAGCCCATGTCCGGGGAGCGATCCACGCCCACGATCGACAGCGCCACGTAGTGACCGGTTCCGGCCTTCGCGGCCGCGCGTCGGATGTTGTCCGTCGAGGTGACGAAGAAGTTCATCACGTCCTCGTCCGCGAATGATGGTGAGTTAGACACGTCGACCACCACGTCCGCACCCGCCATCGCTGCGTCGAGACCCTCGCCGGTGATCGTGTTGACGCCGGTGTTCGGGGCGGCGGCGACCGCGTCGTGTCCTTGCTGCGCAAGCCCAGCGACGACGTTGCTGCCGATGAGTCCGGTACCGCCAATGACGACGATCTTCATGCCCTGTCCTCCAGTTCGTGGGTGAAGTGCTTACGCACCATTGACGAACTGCAGTGCAGATTTGTGAGCCAGGTTCTTCGACGAAGTGTGCCGATCGAGCTTCAGCCCACGCGGCGAAATGCACTCCTGTGGAACACCAAGGGAGAGGGATCGTTCACGTGCCTGACCGCATGCAGTCGTAGCAGGACGATCGTGTGGTCGCCGGCCTCAACCTCGCGATAGATGGTCGTATCGAACTGCGCTACTCCGTCGGCAAGCGTGACGGCACCACCCGATCCGGTCACCGTCTCCAATCCGTCGAAGCGGCGGCTCACCTCGCCTGCCAGCTGTCGCGCGGCGTGGTCGTGGTGGTCCGCCAGCACGGTGACTCCGAGTCGCTGTGACCGACGCAGGTCCGACCAGGTCTTCGACGTGTTCGCGATTGAGATCGAGACCAAGGGCGGCTCCAGGCTGACCGAGGTGAAGGAACTGGCGGCCAGCCCGACGAAAGCGCCCGTCCACCTCTGCCGCGACCGCAACGACTCCGCTCGGGAACAACCCGAACGCCTCCCGCAGCTGTGCCGGGTCGAGGTCCTGATTGGTGGCGAAGACCGTCATGACGCGACCACGGTCAACGGACCACCGAAGGGGACGGACGCGACCGCGCGCGGCGGCGGAGAGGGGTGAGCCCACCGGCCCCGACGCTCGAGTTCCGGGAGGACCCCTTCGCCGAATCGGTAGGCCTCCTCCAGGTGCGGGTAGCCGGACAGGATGAATTCCGAGATCCCGATCGAGGCGTACTCCTCGATCAGATCGGCGATCTGAGTGTGAGACCCGACCAGCGCCGTGCCCGCTCCGCCGCGGACGAGCCCGACGCCGGCCCAGAGGTTGGGATAGACCTCAAGGCCGTCCTTGCTGCCGCCGTTGAGAGCGAGCATCCGCTTCTGGCCCTCCGAGTCGGAGCGCTGCAGTCCGGCCTGAATCCTCGCGATGTCGTCGGAGGAGATTCCCGCGAGCAGTCGGTCGGCCTCGGCCCATGCCTCCTCGGCGGTGTCACGCGCAATCGTGTGCAGACGGATACCGAAGCGGATCTCACGGCCCTCGGCGCGGGCGAGATCCCGGACCCGCCGCACCTTCTCTTCCACTGCGGCCGGTGGTTCGCCCCAGGTGAGATACACGTCCGCATGCCTGGCGGCAACCGCCAGCGCGGCAGGGGACGAACCGCCGAAGTAGACGTCCGGCACTGGGTCGGGGCGATTCGCGAGGACCGCCTTCTCGACATGGAGGTGCTCGCCCTTGAAGGTCACTTCCTCGCCAGCCCACAGACCGCGCACAATCTCGAGGAACTCATCGCAGCGGGCGTATCGCTCGTCCTTGGTCAGGAAGTCGCCGTACATCTCCTGCTCGTGCTGTTCTCCGCCGACGACGACGTTGAGCAGAAGGCGCCCGCCCGTCATGTTCTGGTACGTCGCGGCGGTCTGAGCGGCAAGGAGGGGCGAGGTCAGACCGGGCCGGAAGGCCACCAGGAACTTCAGGCGCTCTGACAGCGACGCCACCAGGGCAGTGGCGACCCAGGCGTCCTCACACCAGGCGCCCGTCGGCGTCAGCGCAGCCTCGAAGCCAAGCTGCTCGGCGCTTCGGGCGATCTGGCCGATGTAGGGCGCGGTCACCGGTCTGCTCGAGGCCTCGGCAGTGGTGCCATGACCGCCGCCCACGATGTTGCGGCCATCGCCGCCGTTCGTGGGGAGGAACCAGTGGAACGTCAGGGAACTCATGTCCATCCTTCTCAGATCTGTCCGTGCCTCGGTGGCTTGGTGCGGTCCACGGCCCATCGGCCAAGGTGCTGCACCTTCCAGGCGGCGGGGTCGTGCAGGGTGTGGGTGCGGGCGTTGCGCCAGTGCCGATCGAGGTCGAGGCCCGCCAGGGCGGCGCGAGTGCCGGCCACCTCGAAGAGCCGCGACGCGACCTCCACCGCCGCCGACGACGTCGCGGCACGCGCCGCCGCCACCGCGAGGCTCGCCTCGGCGGCGGTGTCGTCGCGCAGGTCGGCATTCGCCGCATCGACGGCTCCAGCAGCCGCTTTGAGGAGCGCCTCGGAAGCGCGGACGGTGAGCTCGAGCTCGCCGAAGGCGTGGACCACCAACGGGTCATCGGCGGGGGGGGGGGGGCCCGCGCGGGGGGAGGGTGGGGAGGTTTTGGGGTGCACAGCAAAAGCCAACGCCCGCCGCCGCCCCCC
>JBQCDC010000371.1:0-8085 GCA_051961575.1 Marmoricola sp. | reverse complement strand
GACTTCAGCCCGGCGGCGACGCCGGCGGCGCGGAAGCCGAGGGGGTGGGTGACACTCATCAGAAAGCTCCTTGGGTCGGATGGCTAGGCGGGAGTGGCAGGCGCAACGTCCTGCCCCGCTCGTCGCCAGGCCTCCTCGGCGGCATCCGCCTGGTCGATCGGCACCAGGACCCAGAGCGCAGCGTGCGTGGAGAGCACCTTGGCGTCGATCCCCTCCAGCGCCGCCAGCACCTCAAGACCCGCGTCCTTCACGACGAATGCCGTCAGCGGACCGTGCTGGGGCGCCTTCTTGGGCACCGAGCGCCGCGCGCAGAGCAGGCTGGTCTCGGTCGCCGTGGCGGTGATGGAGAAGATGCTGGCCGACTCCGCCCAGGTGGGGATGTCGGCTCCGGCGGGAAGACCGACCGTCGCGAGGGTCTCGGGAAAGCGCTCGATCACGGTGCGACTCCTACTGCGCTGAGGCCGGTGGTCTCGGGAAGGCCGAGGGCAAGGTTCAGGCACTGGACGGCCGCGCCGCCCGTGCCCTTGGTGAGGTTGTCGATGGCGCCGACGACCACGAGGCGTCCGGCGGCCTCGTCGACGGCGAGCTGAAGCTGGATGCTGTTGGCGCCGAGGACGGCCTGCGTGGTCGGCCACTGACCCTCGGGGAGCAGGTGGACGAACGGCTCGTCGTTGTAGGCCTTCTCGTAGGCGGACCGCAGGTCGGTCAGGCTCACCCCCGCGTTGATCGACGCCGTACAGGTAGCCAGGATGCCGCGCGGCATCGGGGCGAGCAGCGGCGTGAAACTGACCTTCACCTCGTCGCTGGTCAGGGCGCTCAGGTTCTGCACGATCTCGGGCGTGTGCCGGTGGACCCCGCCGACGCCGTACGCCGACATCGAGCCCATCACCTCGCTTCCGAGCAGGTTGGTGGCGGCCTTCTTGCCAGCACCGCTGGTGCCACTGGCCGCGACCACGACGAGGTCGGTCGGATCGACGAGGCCCTGGTGCACCGCCGGGGCGAGCGCGAGCGACGTGACGGTCGGGTAGCAGCCAGGGATGGCGATGCGCCGAGCACCCTCTAGCTTGGTGCGCTGGCCCGGGAGCTCGGGCATGCCGTAAGGCCAGCTGCCCGCATGAGCCGATCCGTAGAACTTCTCCCAGGTGCTGGCGTCAGTGAGCCGGTGGTCGGCACCGCAGTCGATGACGATGATCTGGTCGCCGAGCGCTGCCGCGAGCTCCGCGCTCTGGCCATGAGGCAGTGCGAGGAACACCGCATCGTGACCCTGCAGGGTCTCGACGGTGGTCTCCTCCAAGACGCGGTCGGCGAGCGGGATCAGGTGCGGCTGGAGGGTGCCGAGCTTCTGGCCCGCGTTACCGCCGGCTGTGACGGCTCCGATCTCCACCTGCGGGTGGTTGAGCAGCAGGCGGAGAATCTCGCCGCCCGCGTAACCGCTAGCGCCCGCGACTGCGACCCGAAATGTCATGTGCATGACTATACACAGGTCCGTATGTTTCTGCAGTCACTGCCGGCTCGAGTGTGAGAAGTGACCGCTCGCGCTAGGTGCGCTGCACGGCTCCGGTCAGCTCGGCTGCCTTGGCGACGGCGGCGTCGCGGGCTGCTCCGGCCTCCCCCTCCTCGAGGGTTCGGTCCGGGGCTCGGAAGCGCAGCGCGAACGCGAGCGACTTCTTTCCCTCACCCAGTTGCTCTCCAACGTACACATCGAACAAGCGCACCGACTCCAGCAGCGGGCCTGCGCCCTCGCGGAGTGCGCTCTCGACGGCGCCCGCGGTCACCGAGGAGTCGACGACCAGGGCGACGTCCTCCTTGGCGACCGGATACGTCGAGAACACGGGGCCGGGAACCACCTCGGGGGCGATCGCGATGAGCGTGTCGAGGTCGAGGACCACCACCGCGCTGCGCTCGGGAAGCCCGTAGGCCTTGCAGACGTTGGGGTGGAGCTCACCGGCGAAGCCGAGCGTCGTCTCTCCGCTGGAGATCTTGGCGCAGCGACCCGGGTGCCAGGGCATCACGTTGCCGGCCTCGACACTGACCTCGACCGACAGCTCGTCGGCGAGGCGACGTGCGACCGCGATGGCGTCCTGCCATCCGGCCTGCTGAGCCTCACCCCACCAGCCGCCGCGTTCGCGCTCACCCGCGAGAACCACGCCGAGTTCGGTCCACTGCAGCGGAATCGCCTCGAGAAGGTCGGCGAGCTCGTCGTCGGTCGGTCGGCGGTCGACGCCGTAGATCGGGGCCTGCTTGTCGACGGGCAGCGCGACGCTCTGCGTCTCGAACAGCGCGACGCCGGCAGCGCCACGACCGAGGTTGCGACCGGCAGCCTCAAGAAGGCCGTGCAGCACCGTGGTCGTGTAGGACGGCGCCTCGCTGGACAGCGGGTTCGCCAGGTTCACGGTGTGGCGACGCGGGTCACTCTCGGGGAGACCAAGCTTGTCGAACGCATCGGCGCCAACGAACGGGAAGCTGATCACCTCGACGAGACCGGCGCCCGCCAGGGTGCGACCGACTCGGCGGCGCATCCGCTGTTCGCGGGTGAGGCCGCGGCCTGCCGCCTCGCGCGGGAGGACGCTCGGGACCTGGTCGTAGCCGGCGATCCGGACGACCTCCTCGACGAGGTCGTAGGGGTCGTTGAGGTCGGGGCGGTAGGTGGGGACCGTCGCAGTGAGGTCGGTGCCTTCAACGACGACGCGCGCACCGATGAGCTCGAGGTTCTTGACGGTGGTGGCGTCGTCGATCGCGATGCCCGAGAGCCGGCGCGGAAGATCGATCGGCATGCTGACCGATCGAGGAGCCGGGCGCTGTCCGGCCTCCGTCACACCGTCGACGGCGGTTGCGCCGCCGTGCTCGACCATCAGCTCGACCACCCGCTGCGCCGCCGCGGGCGCCAGCAACGGATCGACGCCACGCTCGAAGCGCTTGCTCGCCTCGGAGCCCAGCTTGTGCCGCTTCTGGCCGCGGAAGATCGTGGTCGGGTCGAAGTAGGCAGCCTCGATGACGATGTCGGTGGTCGTTGCCGAGATCTCCGTGTCGGCGCCGCCCATGACGCCGGCGAGCCCGATCGGGCCGCTGTCGTCGGCGATGAGGAGGTCCTCGGGCGTCAGCGTGCGGACGACGTCATCGAGGGTGGTGAGCTTCTCCCCCGCGGCGGCGCGGCGAACGCGGATGGGGCCGGACAGCTTGGCCTTGTCGTAGCAGTGGTTCGGCTGGCCGAGCTCGAGCATCACGTAGTTGGAGATGTCGACCGCGAGCGAGATCGAGCGCATGCCGCACTGCTCCAGGCGCCTCGCCATGAACTCGGGCGTGGGCCTGGTCGGATCGAATCCGGTCACCATGCGTGCGACGAAGGAGGGGCAGGCCTCGTCTTCGAGCACGACGGGATAGCCACCGTCGTTCGCCAGCGGGAAGTCTCGCTGAGCGGGGTCGTGGAACGGTGCCTCGAAGCCGAGCGCCGCCTCGCGGGCGACTCCACGCAGGCTCAGCGCGTACGCGCGGTCTGGGTTGATCTCGAACTCGATGACTTCTTCGCCGAGACCGAGCACCCCACGGGCGTCCACGCCCGGCTCCGGAGCGTCGGCAGGCAGCACGATGATTCCGTCGTGATCGTCGGAGATGCCGAGCTCACGGCCGGAGCAGATCATGCCGGCGCTGATATGGCCGTAGGTCTTGCGCGCCGAGATCTCGAAGTTCCCCGGCAGCACACCGCCGGGCAGGATCACCACGACCTTGTCCCCGGGACCGAAGTTGTGGGCGCCGCAGACGATCCCCTGCGGCTCCCCGGTTCCGTTGGCATCGCCGACGTCTACGGTGCACCAGTTGATGGTCTTGCCGTTCTTCTGGGGCTCCTTCTCCTGCGTGAGCACCCGGCCTACGACAAGCGGCCCCTCGATGCCGGCGCCAGCGGTGTGGATTGCCTCCAGCTTGAGACCGAGCGCAGTGAGGCGGTCCGTGAGCTGCTCGGTCGTCACCGAATCCGGAAGGTCGACGTATTCCTTGATCCAGGAAACCGGGGCCTTCATCTAGAGCTCACTTCCAAACGCTGTGGTGAAGCGGACGTCGCCCTCGAAGAGCGTCCGCAAGTCCTCGAGACCGTGCCGGAACATGAGCGTCCGGTCGATGCCCATGCCGAAGGCGAAGCCGCTGTAGCGCTCGCTGTCCACGCCGCAGGCCCTCAGGACGCGCGGGTTGACGATGCCGCAGCCACCCCACTCGATCCAGCCCTCGCCTCGGCAGGTACGGCAGGTGACGCCGTCCACGACCTGGGCGCCCTTGCAGACGAAGCAGGTCAGGTCGACCTCGGCGGACGGCTCGGTGAACGGGAAGTAGGACGGGCGGAAACGCGTCGTGATGCCCTCGCCGAACATCTGGCTCGCGAAGTGGTCGAGCGTGCCTTTGAGGTGCGCCATCGAGATGCCCTCGTCGATGGCGAGTCCCTCGACCTGGTGGAACATCGGGCTGTGGGTGGCGTCGTACTCGTCGGTGCGGAACACGCGACCGGGGCAGACGACGTAGATCGGTGGCGTGCGGGTCAGCATCGTGCGCGCCTGCACGGGACTCGTGTGGGTGCGCAGGACGACGTGGTTCTCGGCGGGGTCGGTCCAGAACGTGTCCTGCATGGTGCGAGCCGGGTGATCCGGGCCGAGGTTGAGCGCATCGAAGTTGAGCCACTCGGCCTCGATGACGGGGCCTTCAGCGACCTCCCAGCCCATCGCCACGAAGATGTCGGCGATCAGCTCGGACCCGGTGGTCAGGGGGTGGCGTGCGCCCTTCGGCTGACGGTCCGTCGGCAGTGTGACGTCAACGGCCTCCTCGACGAGGATCCGCGCCTCGTGCTCCTCCTCGAGCACGACCTGACGCTGCGCGAGAGCCTGGTTGACGGCACCGCGGGCCTGCCCGACGCGTGCGCCTGCCTCCTTACGCGCCTGAGGCGGGAGCGCACCGATCTCGCGGTTCGCCAGCGCCAGCGGCGAACGGTCCCCCACGTGGTCGAGCCGAACCTGCTTGAGCTGGTCGAGGTCCGACGCAGCGGCAATAGCGGCGATCGCGGCGTCGCGGGCGGCCTCCACCTCCTCGGGCTTCAAAGGAGTGACCTCCACAGGGTCGTAATCGGTATTCGGGCCGGACACGGCGACAGTCTAGGAATGTTGCCGTGCCCGGCGCGAACCGGTTAGTCGAGGGGCGCCTTCTCAGACCGCCTCGGCCTCGACCGCCGCAACCTCAGCCAGCGGGTTCCTCGGGATAGCGTCCACGTGCTCCATCAAGAGCACGACGAGAACGCCACCGATGGCCAGCGACACCGCGCCGATCCAGTACGCGATCTCGGTTCCACCGGGGAGATCCCCCTGGTGATGAGCCGCGTACTTCACCGCGATGCTGGCGAGTGTGGCCAGACCCAGTGCGCCACCGATCTGCTGCACCGCCTGCTGGATGCCCGACGCCAGCGACGAGTCCTCGCCGGTGACCTCATGGAGCGAGGCGTTGCCGATGGCGGGGAAGCTCAGTCCCGACCCGAGCGCCAGCAGGATCATGCCGGGCAGGATGTCGGCCGCGTAGCTGGTACCCGAGCCGATCATGGTCGACAGCCCCATCCCGATCGCATCCAGGAAGAAGCCGGCCGCGAGCAGGGTCTTGACGCCCAACTTGGGCATCAGGGCGGTACCGATACCGATGCCGGCGCCGATGGTCAGACCGAACGGCAGGTAGGAGAGACCGCTGGCGATCGAGCCCCACCCCAGGTTCTGCTGCTCGACGAGCGTCAGCAGGAAGAAGTAGGAGAAGAACGCCGTCGCGAAGAAGAGGGTCACGAAGTTGGTGACGACGCGCGTGCGGTTGCGGAAGAACGACAAGGGCACCAGCGGGTCGCTCGAACGCGCCTCGATGAACACCATCAGCGCGAGGAGTCCCAGGCCGACGAAGATCGGAACGAGGACGCCCGCCGATCCCCAAGCGTGGTCGGACGCGTGCAGCAGCCCGTAGACCACGGCAAGGAGACCAGCCGTTCCGGTGATAGCACCGAGGAAGTCCGGCCGGTGAGCATGGCTGGACTTGCTCTCGTCGGCCAGTCTGGGCACCATCACGAGCGCGATCAGTGCGACCGGGATGTTGATGAAGAAGATCCAGCGCCAGTCGACGTGGGTGATGAAGCCCGAGATCACGGTGCCGGACGTGCCACCGAGGCCTGCGAGGCCACCGAAGATGCCGAGCGCCTTGATGCGCTCGGCCGGATCGGTGAACAGGACGGCGATGATGCCGAGCGAAGCAGGCGCCGCCATCGCCTCACCCGTCCCCTGCACGAAGCGCGAGATGTCGATCATCAGGCCGCTCTGAGCCAGACCGCAGGTGGCCGAAGCGAGGCCGAAGAGCGCCACGCCCGCGAGGAACATCGCGCGCCGTCCGAGCAGGTCAGCCAGGCGCCCGCCGAGCAGGAGGAGGCCGCCGGCCGCAAGGACGTAGGCCTCCGGGACCCACGCCAAGCTGCCCTCCGACATGTGCAGGTCGTGCTTGATGCTGGGCAGCGCGACGTTCACCACGGTGACGTCGAGAATGAGCATGAACTGGATCAACCCGAGCACGCCCAAGGCGCGCCAACGGCGGGGATCCGGCGCGGTTTCCACCTTTGAAGTCATCACGCCGCCAGTGTGGCACCGTCCACCGACAGTTACTCCACAGAATTTTGGGCAGCTCCGGCAAACGTCAGGCGAACTGAACGCGAGCGCTCGCGTAGAGGCAGACTGCGACGGCGGTCGACAGGTTCAGGCTCTCCGCCTGGCCGAAGATGGGGATCGACACCACGTGATCCGCGGCCGCGCGCAGATCCTCCGGCAGACCCCAGGCCTCGTTTCCGAACAGCCACGCGGTCGGACCGGCGAGGAGCCCCTCGGCCGCGAACAGGTCCACGTCTCCCCCACCATCCGCGGCCAGAACGGTGTAGCCCGCCGAGCGCACGGCCGCGATCGCCTCATGTGGATCTCGCATCTGCGAGACAGGCAGGTTGAACAGGCTGCCCACGGTCGCGCGCACCGTCTTGGCGTTGTACGGGTCGACGCTGTCCCCGGCGAGGATCACGCCGGACGCGCCGGCGGCGTCGGCACAGCGGATGACGGTGCCTGCGTTGCCGGGGTCGCGCACGTCAGCGCAGATGACGATGAGTGGACGTCGCTCGGCGTTGAGCTCGACCTCGTCGTCGATGAAACGGCAGAGCGCGACGACGCCCGCTGGCGCCTCGGCCTCGGATAGGGCCGACATGGCGCGGTCGTCGACGAGGGTGACGGGCAGGTCCCCCAGGATCTCAGCGTGCCGCTCGGCACCGGCCGGGGTCGCGAAGATCTCGGTGAAGACATTCGCCCGAATGGCACCCTCGACGGCCTTCGGGCCGTCGGCAAGGAAAAGCCGCCGCTCGGTGCGTACCGAGCGGCGGCTCAACTTTCGAGCTTCTTTGACGCGAGCGTTGCCCGCAGTCAGAGGAGTCAATGCCTCAGGCGGCGTCGACCGGAGCGTTGACGTCCTCCGGCAGAGCAGCCTTGGCGGCGACGACCAGAGCCGAGAAAGCGGCCGGGTCGTTGACGGCCAGGTCGGCCAGGATCTTGCGGTCCACCTCGATCTCAGCAGCCTTCAGGCCCTGGATGAAGCGGTTGTACGTGATGCCCTCGGCGCGGGCAGCAGCGTTGATGCGCTGGATCCACAGCTTGCGGAAGTCGCCCTTCTTCTTGCGGCGGTCGTTGTAGCTGTAGACGAGCGAGTGGGTGACCTGCTCCTTCGCCTTGCGGTAAAGGCGCGAACGCTGACCCCGGTAGCCGGAGGCTCGCTCGAGGACGACCCGGCGCTTCTTCTGGGCGTTTACTGCCCGCTTGACGCGTGCCACTTGTTACTCCTTGATGCTTCTCGGGTTCGGGGACTCAGGCGCGAGCAGGGGCTCAGCGACCGAGGAGCTTCTTGACCTTCTTGGCGTCCGGCTTCGCGAACTCGACGTCTTTCGCGATGGAACGGGTGTAGCGCGAGGACTTGTGCTCGAGCAGGTGGCGGCCGTTGGCCTGCTCGCGCATGACCTTGCCCTTGCCGGTCAGGCGGAAGCGCTTCTTGGCGCCGGAG
>JBQCDC010000370.1:0-17858 GCA_051961575.1 Marmoricola sp. | reverse complement strand
CTACATCGAGGACAACTCGATGGGCATGCGCCGCGTCGAGGTCCGCTGCGCCAACTGCGACTCCCACCTCGGGCACGTCTTCGAAGGCGAGGGCTACGGGACGCCCACCGATCAGCGGTACTGCATCAACTCGATCAGCCTGAAGCTCGCCGAGTCCTGACTAGGGCAGATCGGTGATCAGGTCGCCGATCTCTCGCCGCTTACCGGTGTAGAACGGCACTTCCTCGCGGACGTGCCGACGAGTCTCGCTGCCACGGAGGTGGCGCATCAGATCGACGATGCGCGACAGGTCGTCGGCCTCGAAGGCCAGGATCCACTCGTAGTCGCCGAGCGCGAACGCGGGCACCGTGTTGGCCCGAACGTCCGGGTAGTCACGCGCCATCCCGCCATGCTCGGCGAGCAGCGCGCGCCGCTCCTTGTCGTCGAGCAGGTACCACTCGTAGGACCGCACGAAGGGGTAGACGGCGACATAGTCGTGCGACCGCTCGTCGGCCAGGAACGCGGGCAGGTGCGACCGGTTGAACTCCGCCGGCCGGTGCAGCGCCATCTGCGACCACACCGGAGCCAGGCGACGACCGAAGGCCGTCCGGCGGAAGCGGTTGTAGGCGCTCTGGAGCTGGTCGGAGGATTCGGCATGCATCCAGATCATCAGGTCGGCGTCCGCACGCAGACCGCTGACGTCGTAGATTCCGCGAACGACGACATCCTCGGCGCGGAACTCCGCGAGCAGCTTCTCGGCCTCGGCGATCTCCGGACCACGCAGGTCGTCCCCGAAGGTGTCGTCCAGCCGGAACACCGACCACATCGTGTAGCGGATCGTGGCGTTGAGCTCGTTGATCTTCGCTGCGTTGGTCTTGATGTCGGCCTGCGGGTCGGTGTTGCTCATGCGCCCATTCTCCCGAGGTGCCCCAACACCTGCGCCACCGCCTCCGTCGCTGAGGCCGAGCACGCCGGAATCCCGACTCCGTCGTAGGCCGCGCCACACACGGCGAGCCCCGATTGACGGGCGATCTCGGACCGGATCAGGGCAACCCGATCGACGTGACCGACCGCGTACTGCGGAAGTCCGTCGACCCAGCGCTGGACGTGGGCGTCGACCGGCCGTGAGGACAGTCCGATGGCCTTCCCGAGATCGGCCAACGCCATCTCGATCAACTCCGCGTCGTCGCGCTCGAGCGCGTCATCACGATGCCGACCCAAGGAGCACCGCATCACCACGACACCCTCGGCCTCACCTGCGTCGGCGACCCATTGCCACTTGCGGTGCGAGAACGTCGCCGCCTTGATGTCATGGCCGTCGACGGCGGGGACCAGGAAACCCGACCCGGACACGGGTGGGAAATCGCGCATCGCGAAGGCGAGCGTGACGATCGCCATCGACGCGTACTCGATGCGACCCAGCTCGTGGGCAGCCAGCGGCGCCACGTCACGTACCAATCGGGCCGTCGCGAAGGCCGGCGTCGCGAGTACCACCGCATCGGCGTCGAAGGAGCGGTCGCCGGCCACCAGCTGCCAGCCGTTCTCGACGCGCGACAGCGCGGAGACCTCGGCGCCCGTCTCGACCTTCAGCCTGGCCGCCAAGGCCGGAGGAAGCTGCCCGATACCACCGGCCAACCCGGCGAACACCGGTCCGGTCGACGGCCGCGAGAGCGCAACCGCGGCGGCCTTGGTGAGCGATCCCTCCTGCGCGAGCAGGTTCAGCAGCTGCGGCACCGCGGCCTGCGCCGAGATCTCCCGCGAGAAGCCCGCGTACACGCCACCCAGCAGCGGTTCGACGAGCCGATCCACCACCTCCCGACCGAGCCGCTCCTCGACGAGGAATCCGATGCTGACGTCATTGCCGAGCAGCTCCGTCTCGGGGAGTCGCGACTCGACCGACGCGCGCATCTGACCGGCCCGCGACAGCACCTCGTCGAGCACTTTCACGTCGCCTGGCACACCCATGAAGGTCCTCGGCAGCGGCACCAGACGATCACGGTTCCACAGCATCGACTCGGTCGTCGCGGGGTGCACGATCGCGTCGCCGAGACCCGCCGCCTCAGCCAGCGCCACCCCTTCCGGTCGACGGGCCAACATGGCCTCCGCGCCCAGGTCGACCTGCACACCGCCGACTCTGCCGAGGCGTAGCTTTCCGCCGACCGCGGGACCGGCCTCGAGAACGACGACCTCGACGCCGTGGGACCTCAGTTGCGAGGCGGCCGAGAGCCCGGCGATCCCGCCCCCGACCACTGCGACACGACTCATCGGCTCTGCCTCAGGCGACCGGGTACTCGTGCACGAAGTCGGTGAGGCGCTTCAGCTGATCGGGATCGGTGTCCGGTATCACGCCATGTCCCAGGTTGAAGATGTGACCGCGCGCAAAGCGTCCGGCCTCGATGATGCGCCCGGCGCGATCGAGCATGACCTCGGTCGGGGCGAAGACCAGCGTGGGGTCGAGGTTGCCCTGAACGCAGCGGTCCCCCACGCGATCGATGCCATCGGCGAGCGGCGTCCGCCAATCGATGCCGACGACGTCGGCTCCGGCCTCGCCCATCAGCGTGAGCAGGTTCGAGGTGCCGACGCCGAAGTGGATGCGCGGAACGCCCAACCGGCCAGCACGGTCGAGCACCGCCGCCGAGTGCGGCTGCACGTGAGCCGCGTAGTCCTCGGGAGTGAGCGCGCCGGCCCAGGAGTCGAACAACTGGATCGCGGAGGCGCCCGCGTTCACCTGAACCTCCAGATAGGCGGCCGCGATGCCGGCGATCTTCTCCAGAAGGGCGTTCCAGACCTCCGGAGCCCCGAACATCAGCGCCTTGGTCTTCGCGTGCTCCTTCGATGGGCCGCCCTCGACGAGGTAGGAGGCCACCGTGAAGGGCGCACCCGCGAATCCGATCAGCGGGGTGGTGCCGAGCTCGGCGACGAGAAGCTTGACGGCCTCGGTGATGTACGGGACCGCATCGGGTGTCAGATCGGGGACCGCGGCGACGTCCTCGAGCGTCCGCACCGGCTTCGCGACGACTGGCCCGACACCGGGAACGATGTCCAAGTCCACGCCGACCGCCTTCAGCGGCAGCACGATGTCGGAGAAGAAGATGGCCGCGTCCACGCCATAGCGCCGGACGGGCTGCAGCGTGATCTCGGTGATCAGATCCGGCCGCATGCAGGAGTCGAGCATCGCGACGCCCTCGCGCACCTTCTTGTATTCGGGCAGCGACCGACCCGCCTGCCGCATGAACCAGACCGGCGTGTGCGGCACCGCCTCTCCTCGCGCGGCGCGGAGGAACGCCGAGTCCCGAAGGCCGTCGGCTGTCGTGGTCTGAGAGGTAGCGGTCACCCCCCGATCTTCCCAGGTCAGGCGGCGAGTCGAGGCATCGCCCAAACCAGACAGGCCTATGGTGGCGGTATGCCTCTGCCCAACGACCGTCCCGGTGAGGGTCGCGGGCTAGGTGCTCCTGCCGATTTTCGCAACGCGGTTGCCTCCATGCGGCGGGCATCGTTTCGGCCCGAGGTTTTCGTCGAGGACATGCCGGCGCCTCAGCGGATCGCGCCGTATGCCGCCGCGTTCTCGGCCGATCTGACCATCGACGACGAGGACATCGCGTCGGGTCGCCTGGTGCTCCTGCACGACCCCTCCGGCAATGATGCCTGGCAGGGAACGTTCCGCTGCGTGGCCTACGTGCGCGCCGAGATCGACCCGGAGCAGGGCAACGACCCGATGCTCGCCGAGGTGGCTTGGACCTGGCTGGAAGAGGCGCTGTCCACCCACGGCGCCGAGCACGTAGCCATCTCAGGCACGATTACCTGCGTGACCTCCGAAAGCTTCGGCTCGATGAGCCACGAGCCCGGCACAGCACAGATCGAGATCCGGGCGTCGTGGACACCGACCTCCGACATGCAGGCCCACACCGAGGCGTGGGGCGAGCTGCTGTGCACGGCGTCGGGTCTTCCTCCGGTGCCCGAGGGTGTGGCCACCATGCCGAGCCGACGGGGACAGCGCGGCCCTGAATGAGTACAGCGTGAGTGCGACTCCGCCCTCAGAAGTTGCGCAGGAGTCCGAGCCCGAGGTCGTCCCCGCCCCCCTGCTGATCCTGCGCGACGGGCTCCCCCACGTCATCGACACGCCCGAGCAGCTGGCTGAGGCGATCGCCGCGCTTGCAGCTGGGACGGGCCCGGTCGCCATCGATGCCGAGCGGGCGTCGGGCTATCGCTACTCGGCGCGCGCCTACCTCATCCAACTGCGTCGTGAAGGGTCGGGAACGCACCTGATCGACCCGATCCCGTTCGGCGAGCTCACCGAGTTGAACGATGCGCTCGGAGACGCGGAGTGGATCCTGCACGCGGCCACCCAGGACCTGGTCTGCCTGCGCGACGCCGGCCTCCGGCCCCAGAAGCTCTTCGACACCGAGCACGCCGCCCGGCTCCTCGGCTATCCCAGGGTCGGCCTCGCCACGCTGGTCGAGACGATCCTGGGCTACGGCATGCGCAAGGAGCACTCCGCCGCCGACTGGTCTCAACGGCCCCTCCCCGAGTCGTGGCTGGAGTACGCCGCTCTCGACGTCGAGGTCTTGATCGAACTCCGCGAGCATCTTGCGAAGGAGCTCGAGGAGACCGGCAAGGCCGAGTGGGCGCGTCAGGAGTTCGAGAACCTCATGCGCTTCGAGCCGGCCGTGCGCGCCGAGCCGTGGCGCCGCACCTCCGGAATCCACCGGCTGCGCAAGCCGCGGGTCCTGGCCGCCGTGCGCGAGCTGTGGCTGACGCGTGACAACATCGCGAGCACCGAGGACGTCACGCCCGGTCGGATCCTGCCGGACAGCGCGATCGTCGCGGCCGCTCAGGCGATGCCGCGTAATCGTGGCGCGCTGCTGGCGACCGTGGGCTTCCAGGGACGCGGCGCTCGTCGCTTCAGTGAGCGTTGGGTCGAGGCGCTCGAGGTCGCGCGAAGCCTTCCGGACGCCGACCTGCCGACCGTCTCTCAGCGATCCGACGGCCCGCCTCAGGCTCGGTCATGGGCCGATCGTGACCCCGCGGCCGCCGCGCGTCTGGCTGCTGCGAAGGTCTCGTTCGCGGACCTGTCCGAGCAGACCAAGGTTCCGCTGGAGAACCTGCTGACTCCGGACACCATGCGACGCGTGCTCTGGCAGCCCCCAGCAGTCGACGGGGAGGACCTGCGTCCCGCGGTCGAGCAGGCGCTCCGCGATCTCGGCGCGCGCGAGTGGCAGATCGACCTCACGGCGCCGCTCCTGATGGACGCCATCACGACACCCGCCGAGACGCCGGATGCCTGAGGAATCCCGTCCGCGCCGACCGCTGCCGAGCGGCCCGGCGCTCTTCGACGCCATCTCGGGCGGTGGCGATCCCGCGGCTGCGCGCGCTGCCGGTGACCTGCTGGCCGAGGCCCTGGTTCGGCGCGAGGGTGACCGTGATCCGGAGCTGACAGACCGGATCGTCAAGCTGGCTGAGGTCGAAGGCCTAGATGCGCTGGCGGACCTTTGGGCAGAGGCGCCGGCCGTGTCACTGTCAGGCTCGCTGTGGCGCCTGTACCTTCTGCGCGAGTCGGTGCGCGTCGACCCTCAGGGTTCATCACGAGCGTTCGATGAAGGCCGCAACGATGCACCCGTCGCGACCGCGATCGCGGGAGCGGTCGAGCCCTACGGCCCCGACCAGATGCTCACGCTGCTCGACACGATCCTGCAGGGCATCTCCACCGCCGACTTCGCCGACGTCCTGTTCCGCGCCGGCGCGTTCGCGCGCGTAGTGGCGGCCGGACGGGTCCACCTGACCCAGGGACACGACGCCGCTGTCTCCACCAGCCGCTTCCTGGATCTCGCCCGCGACCTCGAGACGGCGGCGCGGCTGGAGTTGGACAACAAGCTCGGCTAATCGCCTTAATTCTTGGGGCCTTGCACTAAAGTCACGGATGCGCCGGACCGTGGTAGCCCCGGGTCCCAAAATAAGCCGCTTCGAGCGGCCTTGCGCCGTGAGGCGCTCCCGGTCCGGCGCACAAACCCGACCCGCACCGCCCGGTGAGACGTGCCGGACCCTTATTCAGATGCAGACCGTCGGTGGGCGCCCGTAACGTGACTCCAGATGACCGACACCCTCACCCACAGAGTGCTGGCGCCATCTCCGGCTCACGAAGCCGCGGCGGGATCCCCCCGACAATTGGATTGGCGTCGGCTGTCCGGCGTACCCGCAGTCGTCGCGCTCGTGGCTGCGGCGATTGCGGCTACGGGTACCGCTCTGGGCACCGTGGTCGCCGGTCAACTCGTCACGCATCACAGCTGGAGCCTCGTCGGATGGCTCACCTTGTGCGTGGTCGGCGGCGCGGTGGTCAACACTGCAGGACGCGTCCTCTGGTCGGCGCTCTCGGATCGGGCCGAGGGACAGTTGCGCACCGACCTCGTCACCGCCGCACTGCACCAACCCCTCGAACAGCTCGGCGAGCAGGCCGTCGGCGAGATCCTCGACCGCGTTGATGACGACACGCATGAGGTCGGAAACCTCGTACGACTCCAGCTGTGGCTGCTGGTCGGCACCACCTTCGGCGTGGTGCCGACGTGGATCGTCGCTGGCGTGACTTGGTGGCCCGCCGCGTTCATCTACCCCGCCGTGGCCGTCGGCTCGATCTGGTTGGTGCGTCCCCTGCTGGCCCAGATCGCCACGCTGAAGACCATCGAGGAGGCCGCGTGGACTGATCATGCGGCTGCACTCGAAGAAGGCATCGCCGGGCGCGACGACCTCCGCACGAGCCTCGGACAGGCCCACGTCATCCGGAAGGTGGCGCAGCTGTCGGCGGAGATTCACCGGCGCTTCGATCGCGTCGTCCGCGTCGAGGGCCAGGTCGTGCGTCGATCGGCGGGCCTCCTCCACTTCCTGATCGCGGCGATGGCGGTTGCCGGAGCCCTCTTGGTCAGTGGCGGCGATCTGGGGCTCGCTCGTTTCGTGACCCTCTTCCTGGTCACGGTGAACTTCGTCGGACAGCTCTCCCAAGCCATCCGCCATCTGCCTGACATGCAAGCCGGTCTCGGCGCCGTGGTGCGGCTTCGGCAGATGCTCGCGGTGGAGCCGGAACCTGTCGGCGGCCAGATCCTCCCCGAAGGCCCCCTGGACCTGTCCATTCGCGGTCTGAACTACGGCTACCTCTCCGACCGTCTGGTGTTGCGCGACGTCTCGATGGAGGTTCCCGCCGGCTCCACAGTGGCGCTCGTCGGTCGGACCGGCTCCGGCAAGTCGACCTTGGCGTCCCTGGTGTCCCGCGCCGTCGAACCCAACCGCGGGTCGGTCTTCATCGCCGGTATCGACGTGCGTGATCTCGATCTCCAGGACCTGCGGCGCCGGGTGGGCGTGGTGACGCAGCGCACCGAGATCCTGGTCGGGACACTCGCCGAGAACATCACTCTCTACGCGAGCACCCCGCGAGCCGTGGTCGAGGACGCCATCGCTGAGCTCGGCCTCACCGACTGGGTGCAGAGCCTTCCGGATGGCCTCGACACCATGTTGGGTCCGGGTGGGACCGCGCTCTCAGCGGGTGAGGAACAGCTCGTCGCCTTCGCACGACTCCTCGTCCGCGACGTGCAGGTCGTCGTTCTCGACGAGGCCACCGCTCGCATGGACCCGCTGACCGAGAGACGGATCGTTGCCGCCGCCGAACGTCTGCTCCGGGGTCGGACGGGGATCATGATCGCGCACCGGCTGAGCACGATCGAGCGAGCCGATCGGGTTCTCGTCCTCGACCACGGTCGCGTTCTTCAACACGGACCCCGTACCGAGCTGGCCGCCACCGACGGCGCCTTCCGCGAGCTCTTGAAGGCCAGTGCCCTCGCCGAGCAGGACTCCGAGTTCGATGACGGCGCGGACTACCAGGTGGGCGGTCGGCGCCGTATGGGTCCTCCCCCGGCACGTCCTGAACCGCCGCGAGGGCCGACGCTGGCTCGTGGCATCTCGGCTGCGCTGGTCACGAGGCCGACCTGGGGGCTGCTGGGCTCAGTCGGCTTCGCGTCCGCGGCGCTCATCGGGTCGGCGGGAGCGATCACCGGTCTGTTCTGGGGCCGGTTGGTGGTCCACCTCCAGCAGGGGCAGATGCCGATACTCCTCACGGTCCTGCTCATCGTGTCGCTGGTGACCTTCCCGTTCGTGATGGCGGACTGCGTGGTGCGCTATCCGCGATGGTGGATCGAGATCATGCTGCGAGCACGGATGGCCGCGCTCGTCGGACAGACGCGTCAGCGTCGTCTTGATCCGGCCCCGCCGGGCGAGATCGTCGCCCGCTCCATGGATGCCGATCGCTACGTTCGCTACGCGGATCGATGGGTGGACCTGGCCACGGGCTTGATCGCTGCGGCGGTCACCGGCATCGCCGCCGGCTCGTGGCTCGCCGGCGCCGTCCCGCTGGCCATCTTGGTCTCCGCCGCCTTGGCCTCCACCTTGGGGCGCCCGATCGCTGGTCGCTCGGCCGCGGAGTCCTCCGCTGCGCGCGCCCGCTTCGGCCGCAATCTCGTCTCCGCGATGGAATCGGTGCGCACCATCAAGCTGGCCGCCGCGACTCCGGACATCCATGCGCACCTCCAGGCCGTCGATGCCGGCCGCGTCGACGCCGCCGTCCGCGAGCACCGCGTGCAGACCTTGCTCGACGGCGTTCCCCTGGTGATGGTCCAGGTCGGACTCGTCTCCGCCTGGGCCTTCATGAACCTGGGCGTCTGGGGGCTCGCGACGGCGCTGCTGGTCTCGAACGCTGTCCTCGGTGGGTTCGACTGGTACGGCCGAGTGGCCGGCGCGGTGGTGACCGAGGCGCCCGGCACCCGGGCGTGGCAGAAGGTGATGACGGAGTACTCCGGAGGAACGGACCTCATGGAGATGCCGGCCGGCGTCGACCTCGTGGCAGGCACGGCTCCGCCGGCTGTCGAGGGCACACGGGAGCCGTTACGAAGGCTCGAGCTGGTCGGGTTCGGAGCCGTCCACGACGACGGCACCATCGGCGTGATGGACCTCGATCTGGCGGTCGAGCCGGGCGAGCTCGTCCTTCTGCTCGGAGCCGTCGGATCCGGCAAGTCGAGCCTGCTCTCGGCGATGGCCGGATTGGTCTGCAGCACCGGCGTCCTCCGTTGGAACGAAGGCGATGTGACCGACCCCGAGACCTTCCTGCGCCCGGGCCAGGTCGCCCACATCGCGCAGGTGCCGCACGTGCTGTCCGGAACCTTCCGCGAGAATGTGCAGCTCGGGTTCGAGCGCCCGTTCGGGCCTCCCGTGGCCACCGCCCAACTCACCGCCGATGTCGACGACGCCGGCGGACCGGACTCGCTGGTGGGCCACCGCGGAGTTCGCCTCTCCGGAGGGCAGGTCCAACGTCTCGCCTTGGCGCGTGCTCTCGCGACCGATGCCGAGCTCCTGCTGGCCGACGACGTGTCCTCGGCTCTCGATGCGCGCACGGAGATCGAGCTCTGGCAGGCGCTACGCGACCAGCGCAAGACGGTGATCGGTGCGACCTCCAAGCGCGCTGCGCTCCGGCAGGCTGATCGTGTGGTCGTGCTGGTCGACGGTCGTGCGGCAGCGGTTGGCCCCTGGCACGCATTGGAGAGCGACTGGGGTCATCTGGCGGGCTAGTGCCGAACGGACACAATGGCCTCATGGAATGGGCCGTCACTGCCGAGATAGTCGAGTGGCGCGGTCCCGCCCCCTTCTACTTCCTGCCACTCGACGAGGACGACAGCGCCGACTTCAAGATCGAAGCGGCGGGCTTGGAGTATTGGGGCCAGGTCGCGGTGATCGTGACCATTGGCAGCACCACGTTCAAGACGGCCGTGTTTCCCAAGGACGGGCGATTCCTCGTCCCGCTGAAGGCGGCGATCCGCGACGCGGAGGGGCTCGAGCTGGGAATGACGATCAATGCGGTGGTCCGACTCGATCACTCTCGGCGGCCCTGACGGCGGTGCGTCGCTGCCGGCCCTCAGCTTCCGTGCAGGAGCTTGGACAAGCGCCGCTCACTGACCGGCTCCGACGTGCCGAGCTGCTGAGCCCAAAGGCTGACCCGGAACTCCTCGACCAACCAACGCCCGTGCTCAAGATCAGCTGTCGGCGGCTGGCCTTCAGGAAGCGCCCTGTAACCCTCCGTCACCAGGTTCTGGAACGTCGCCACCCGGTCAGCGGCCAATCGATCGCGATGCAGATCGCTGAGCTTCTCCGCACGCCGAAGGATGGCCGAAAGGTAGCGCGGATAGTGCTGCAGCCACGAGCCCGCGACGGCCACGAAGCCCGGCTTCATCAGCTCCGCGTATTGCGCCTGCATGTCCGCCATCGCCGACAGTGCGGCCAGCTCGACACGACCACTGACGGCCTTATCCACCTCGAT
This sequence comes from Marmoricola sp., assembly GCA_051961575.1. Lineage (GTDB taxonomy): Bacteria > Actinomycetota > Actinomycetes > Propionibacteriales > Nocardioidaceae > Marmoricola. The sequence goes on along the minus strand of JBQCDC010000370.1, from coordinate 7,534 downwards.
CGCCTGCGTGAAGGCGCGGATCGCGTGCTCGACGAACTGCTCTGATCGCTGCTGGAGATCCCCACTGATCGAGCGATGAAGAGACTCGAACTCCGCGGCGGTCCGCACACCCGATACGTCCGGCAGCGCGTCATCGATGGCCGCTAGAACGCAATGCTCGATCAGCGTTCGAGCGGGATCGCTCGCGCTGGCGAGCACCAACTTCTGCTGAGTACTCAAGCCCTCCAGAAGCTGATCAGCCAGGCGCGGATGCTGCAGCGCGAGCAGCCGTCGGACACCCCGGCGGTGGTGGGCCACCGCCCAGTCACGCCGACCGAAAACGTCGAGACCGACTCCGGTGTCCTCGTCGACCAGAGCCGGAAACGCCTCGATCTCGTGTCCGGCTCGCACCGTGCGGAACGACCCTGGAACGTCACCGAAGGTCCACGCGGTCGCACCGGTGACTCGTGGCAGCGCCGAACTGGCGACGTCACGGACCGCAGCGTCGAAGTCCGCCGCCAACGGTGCGCGCAACTCGTCGAGGTCCTTGCCCGACGACACGACGCGCCCCTCGGCGTCGAGCACCCGGAACGTCGGAAGCAGGTGCGCCGGAAGCTTGTCCAGGTCCCACGCGTCATCCGGCACGAAGACGCCCTTGCGAGCCCGGATGAATCGGCTCAGTGCCGCCGTCAACGACTCCTCCCCCGGCGCCACCTCCGCTAGGAACGCACGCGCGGTATCGGGCACGGGAACGACGTGCACGCGCAGCGCCTTCGGCAGCCCACGCAGCAACGCCGTCACGAGTTCCTCACGCAAGCCGGACACCTGCCAGCTGAACTGATCCGCGTTCAGGCCACCCAGCGTCCCCAGCGGTACATCGACTGTGACGCCGTCATCGCGGTGGCCGGGCTCGAACCGGTAGTGCAGCTCGAGGCCGCGCTCGCCGTCCCGCCACACGTCCGGGAACGCGTCGGCCTCCCCGACAGCCTCCTCGCGCACCAGCATCGCGGGATCGAACGTCAGCAGATCGCCGTGCTGCCGGCGCTCCTGCTTCCACCAGGAGTCGAAGTGCGCACCCGACACGACGTCGGCGGGAATACGTGCGTCATAGAAGTCGAACAGGGTCTCCTCGTCGACGACGATGTCGCGCCGACGAGCCCGGTCCTCGAGCTCCGAGGCCTCCTGCAGGAGGGCCGCATTCCTTGCCAGGAAGCGATGCTGCGTCGCCCACTCACCCGCCAGCAGGGCGTGCCGGATGAACAGCTCGCGCGCCACCTGCGGATCGCGACCTCCCAGCGCGACCAGTCGGTCCGTGACCAGCGGGACGCCGTACAGGGTGACGCGCTCGTAGGCCTGAGCGCTCGCGCGGCGCTTGGACCAGTGCGGCTCCGACCAGGTGCGCTTCACGAGGTCGCCACCCAGGCGCTCGGCCCAGGCTGGGTCGATAGCGGCCACCTGGCGACCCCAGAGCGCCGAGGTCTCCACCAGCTCGGCAGCCATCACCACGTCTGGTCGAGCCTTCGCCACCCCCGACCCGGGGAAGATCGAGAAGCGAGCGCCGCGGGCGCCGAGGTAGTCGCCCAGGCGCTTGCCCTGTCGCCGAGCAGCGGCCGCCTCCCGATCCAGCACGCCGATGTGCGACAGCAATCCCGACAGCACGGCCTGGTGGATCGAATCCGCGTCGGGCGTGTTCGAGGAGCGCGGCACCTTCATCTGGGTTTCCTTGGCGACCTGCCGGAGCTGCCGCTCCAGGTCCTGCCACTCGCGAACACGCAGGAAGTTCAGGTACTCGTCCCGGCAGAGCCGTCGGAAGGCGGAGGAGCCCAGCTCACCCTGCTTCTCCTGGAGGTATTTCCACAGGTTCAGCCAGGACATGAAGTCGGAGCGCGGATCGCGGAACCGTGCGTGCGCCTGGTCCGACTGCGGCTTCTTGTCCTCGGGGCGTTCGCGCGGGTCCTGACCCGACAGCGCTGCCACGATCACGATCACCTCACGCAGGCAGCCCAGCCGGTCCGCCTCGATCAACATGCGACCGAGCCGAGGATCAACCGGCAACCGGGCCAACCTGCGCCCGACGCCGCTGAGCCGACCATCGCGCAGCGCGCCGAGCTCGCCCAGGAGAGCGACACCATCGCGCACCGAGCGCTGGTCGGGCGGATCGAGGAACGGGAACTTGGCGACGTCTCCGAGGCGCAGCGCGGTCATCTGCAGGATGACGCTGGCCAGACTGGTGCGCAGGATCTCGGCGTCGGTGAACGCGGGCCGCGCCTCGAAGTCCTCCTCGCTGTAGAGGCGGATCGCGATGCCCGCTTCGGTGCGACCACAACGCCCGGACCGCTGCCGGGCGGACGCTTGACTGATCGGCTCGATCGGAAGTCGCTGCACCTTGGTCCGCAATGACCAGCGACTGATGCGAGCCAGACCGGTGTCGATCACACCGGTGATGCCGGGAACGGTCAGCGAGGTCTCGGCCACGTTCGTCGCCAGCACGACGCGACGCTGCGTGTGGGAGGCGAAGACGCGATGCTGCTCTGCGGCCGAGAGTCGTGAGTACAACGGCACGATCTCCAGCGACCGCTTCCGGGTGCGCTTCTCCAGAGCCGCGGCCGCATCGCGGATCTCGCGCTCACCGGGCAGGAAGACCAGAACGTCGCCGTCGGTAGCCGACATCAGCTCGTCGACGCCATCGCAGATCGCATCGGTGAGGTCGCGCACGAGGACCTCGCCCTCCTCATCCACACGATCGACGTCGGTCAGCGGCCGATAGCGGACCTCGACCGGGTAGGTGCGGCCGGACACCTCGACGATCGGTGCGGGATTGCCCTGGCGATCCGCGAAGTGCGCCGCGAAGCTCTCGGGATCGATCGTCGCCGAGGTGATGATCACCTTCAGGTCCGGGCGTCGCGGCAACAGCCGCTTGAGGTAGCCCATGAGGAAGTCGATGTTGAGGCTGCGCTCGTGCGCCTCATCGATGATGATCGTGTCGTAGCGACGTAGGTCCCGATCACGCTGCAGCTCGTTGCGCAGCACACCGTCGGTCATCACCTTGACCCGCGTCTGCGCCGACGTCTGGTCGGTGAACCGAACCTGGTAGCCGACCTCCGCGCCCAGCTCGACGCCGAGTTCCTCCGCGATGCGATCTGCCACGGAACGCGCGGCGATCCGCCTGGGCTGTGTGTGACCGATGACGCGGTCCTGTCCTCGTCCCAGCGCCAGGCAGATCTTGGGCAACTGCGTGGTCTTGCCGGAGCCTGTCTCCCCCGCCACGATCACGACCTGGTGATCGGAGATCGCCTTCGCGATCTCGTCCCGACGCTCCGATACCGGAAGCTCGGGAGGGAAGGTGATGTTCACAGTGCGCCCATTCTCCGGGGTGCCCGGCGTCGGCGCTACTCGGTTACGGACATGCCCAGGTTCAGCACTCGTTCCACCATGGTGGTACACAGGAAACACATAGGGCAGACTCGGTTGACTCTAGGCGCGCACAGAAACAGTGGAGGACATGAACACCTCTCCCAGCCTCACTCGGCTTGATGGCAGTCCCCTGCGCGTGCTCGTCGTCGACGACGAGCCCAACATCGCCGAGCTCGTTCGCATGGCTCTTCGTTACGAGGGCTGGGAGGTCGACGTCGCCCACAACGGCACCAAGGCCGTGACCACCGCCAAGGCCAACCGACCGGACGCCGTCGTGCTCGACATGATGCTGCCCGACATCGACGGCATGGAGACCCTGCGCCGCCTGCGCGGGCACCTTCCCGACATTCCCGTGGTCTTCCTGACGGCGCGCGATTCCGTCGAGGACCGCGTCGCCGGCCTCACCGCCGGTGGCGACGACTACGTCACCAAGCCGTTCTCCCTCGAAGAGCTCGTCGCCCGCGTGCGGGCACTGCTTCGTCGCGCCGGCGCGCAGGCGGCCGAGGCAACCTCGGTGCTGGCTGTGGGCGACCTCCAGCTCGACGAGGACAGCCACGAGGTGCGCCGCGGCGACGACGACATCATGCTGACGGCGACCGAGTTCGAGCTGCTGCGCTACCTGATGCGCAACCCGCGCCGCGTGCTGTCGAAGGCCCAGATCCTCGACCGAGTCTGGAACTACGACTTCGGCGGTCAAGCGAACGTGGTCGAGCTCTACATCTCCTACCTCCGGAAGAAGATCGACGCGGGCCGCAAGCCGATGATCCACACGATGCGCGGCGCGGGATATGTCCTCAAGCCAGCCGACTGAGACACCAGCCGAACCGGCCAAGGAGGGATGGCAGCGGTTCCTTCCCCGCCTCCCCCACACACTGACCGGACGCCTGGTGACGCTGGTCGTGATCCTGGTGGCCATCGTGGGCATGAGCGTCGCGGGCGCGACCGCTTACGCGATGTCGAACTACCTCCGGGGGCAACTCGACAACTCCCTCGTGTCGTCGTTCCAGCGTCAGTTGGACGCGCTCGACCAGAACGGTCCCTTCCCCGAGCCGATCTGCCCGCTCACGTCGGGAGGCAGCGGAAGCACCCAGCGGGGATTCGGTCAGGGTCCCGGCACGCTGGTCGCTCGCCAGGGATGTCAGTTCGTCGTCAAGAACGACAACGTCGTCGCGCTCACCACCGCCCAGAAGGACGAGCTGGCCGCTCTTGCAGAGTCGAACCACCCACAATCCGTCGAGCTCACGGGCCTGGGGCACTATCGGGTCATCGTGACCAACGTGCTCGTCGTGGGATATCCGCTGCACGATGTCGACAGCGCCGTGCGCAATCTCGTGATCTGGGAGCTCGCACTCACCGTCACGGGCGTCCTCTTCGCAGGTTTGATCGGTACCGAGATGGTCAGACGACAGCTACGACCTCTGCGTGAAGTCGCCGCCACCGCGCACGAGGTCACCGGCCAACAGCTGGCCAGGGGTGTTCCCTCGATCGACACGCGCGTGCCCGACCATCACACCGACCCGGAGACGGAGGTCGGTCGAGTGGGAGCCGCCCTCAACACACTTCTCGACCACGTCGACGAGGCGCTCACCGCCCGACACCTCAGCGAGCAGCGCGTCCGTCGGTTCGTCGCGGACGCCTCTCACGAGCTCAGGACCCCGCTGGCCACCATCCAGGGCTATGCCGAACTCACCCGACGCACCCGCGACCACAAGACCGCGGACACGATCAGCGAGGCCGACTACGAGGCCGTGATCAGCGCCCTCGACAAGGTCGAGACGGAGGCCGGGCGCATGGCGGGCCTCGTCGAGGACCTGCTTCTGCTGGCCCGCCTCGACTCGGGCCGCCCGCTGGAGCGCACCGAGGTGGACGTCACACGACTGCTGCTCGAGGCGGTGTCCGACGCACAAGTGGTCGCGCCGGACCACAAGTGGCGCCTCGACCTCCCTGACGAGCCGTTGTCCGTGCTTGGCGACGAACCGCGGCTCCACCAGGTGATCACGAATCTGTTGACCAACGCCCGCAAGCACACTCCGGCCGGCACGACCGTCACCGTCGGCTCGAGACGCCTCGACGACTCGACCATGGTCGTCACCGTTCACGACAACGGACCGGGTCTGCCGGAGGAACTGGTGCCGCGAGCGTTCGAGCGCTTCAGCCGGGGCGACTCGTCGCGTACGCGCGCATCGGGAGGCGCCGGACTCGGACTCTCCCTCGTCTCGGCCATCGCCACTGCACTGGGCGGCAGCGTCAGCCTCGCCTCTCGACCCGGGGACACGACGTTCACCGTTCGCCTTCCGGCGATGAGCGCGAACTAGCCCACCAGCAGGACGGCCAGCACGCCGGTGAGCTTGTCGAGCAGGCCGTCACGGCTCAGCCCGGCGTGATCAGCGATCCAGGCAAGCACGAGGTCCTCGACGAAGACGGCCCACGAGTGTGCGACCAACCTCGCGGCCGGGGTGTCGACGACGCCCTCCACGCCGAGCTGAGGCATCCGGTCGAAGAGTCGCTCGATCAGGGCCGCGCGGGCGTCGCGGTAGATCTGCAGCATCTCGGAGTTCCCGCTCGACACCGCGCGGACGAGCGCCAGGTAGGTGTCGTGGTTGGCCTCCACGTAGGACACGTACGCATCCAGGGACAGCCGCAGCTGGACCAGTGGGTCGTCATCTGAGGTAGGCGCCGTGATCAGGTACAGGTCCTCAGCGAGCTTCTTGACGACCGCCACATGGAACTCGGTCTTGTTCGCGAAGTAGTGGTACAGCAGCCCGCGCGAGATGCCGGCCTCGTCGGCGAGCGCGTCGATCGACAGATCGTCGAGCGGTCGCGTGGCCAGCATGCGCACGCCGATGTCGATGAGCTGCTCACGCCGCTCATCGGGCTGCATCCGCACGCGCGGTACCCGCGCACCCGCACTCACGTCCGACATGGCAAGAAGGTTACCGACGCCACACTCCGTCCTATTGACGGGGGTTCAATAGAGTTCGTTAGGCTGACCCCATTCCCCACCTACTTTCGAGGAGTCCCAGCATGAAGTCGCTCGACAACAAGGTCGTCGTGATCACCGGTGCCGGCTCGGGCATCGGTCGCGCGCTCGCCCTCAAGGCGGCGTCCAAGGGCGCACGCCTCGCGATCTCGGACTGGAACGAGGCCGGCCTCAACGAGACCGTTGCCCTCCTCAAGGAGTCGGGCGCCAAGGAGATCAAGGCGGACCGCCTCGACGTGTCGGACAAGGCCGCCTTCCAGGCCTACGCAACCAACGTGGCCGAGCACTACGGCGTGGTGAACGTGATCATCAACAACGCCGGCGTGACCTACAGCGGCCCGGTCGACCAGATCGAGTACAAAGATTTCGAGTGGATCATGGGCATCAACTTCTGGGGCGTCGTCTACGGCACTCAGGAGTTCCTCCCCCACCTCATCGCCTCGGGCGACGGCCACGTGGTCAACATCTCCAGCCTCTTCGGCCTGATCTCGATGCCCGGCCAGGCGACCTACAACGCGTCGAAGTACGCGGTGCGCGGCTACACCGAGGCTTTGCGTGAGGACATGCTGGTCGAGGGCCACAAGGTCGGCGTCACCTGCGTGCACCCCGGTGGCATCAAGACCGGCATCGCCCGCAACGGTCGCGCCACGAAGGGCGAAGACGTCACCAAGCTCGCCGAGATCTTCGACGAGAAGCTCGCCCGGATGAGCCCCGACAAGGCAGCCGACATCATCATCGGCGCGGTTCTCGCCAACCGGCCGCGCCAGCTCGTCGGCATCGACGCGCACGCGATCCACTGGATCGGCAAGACGCTCGGCGCCCGCTACCAGGACGTCTTCGCCGCTGCCAGCAAGCGCATCCTCCCCTGAGGACCGTTCGCTGCATCACCCAGAAGTGGCCGGACTCGGCCCACTGGGAGTTCGACGCACGCTGGCTGGGTGCCGACGCTGTCGGCACCTGGCTCGGCGTTCCCGAGGGGACCTGGCTCTCGCGTCCCACGCGCGGGTTCCATGCGGCTTGTGACCACGTCGTCCTGGTCCCCCACGACGACTGGTGGCTCGCCACCTTCTACGACGATGACGCACGCCGACCCGTCGACACCTACGTCGACATCACCACGCCGGCGATCTGGACGGACGACGCGGTCACCTGCGTCGACCT
>JBQCDC010000369.1:0-14622 GCA_051961575.1 Marmoricola sp. | reverse complement strand
GTGGGGGTTCGCCTTCGTCCGTGGGTGTGGGGGGGCCCCTGACCGGGGGTCTGTGTTTCTACCCACGCGGGGGTGTGAGGCGCCTGCGGGCCCCCCACACCCGCTTGGGTTTGTTCGTGCAGCTCCTGCGCTCCTGCCGCTCCCGAGGAGCAGGCGCGGCCGAGTCGCGCTCGCGCTCGGCGCGGCAGCCGCAGCCGTGGGCGCGGCGGCGCTTCGCCCTCGGGTCGCCGCATCGCACGTCGGCGAGGAGCAGCCGGCGTCGCTCCCAACACCCGAACCCGCCACCCGACGACGCCCGCGTCGCGCACTGACGGTGGTTGCCGTGCTCCTGGTCGCGGCCGTGATCTCGGTTCCGTGGTCGATTCCGGGTTTCGCCCACCGAGTCGGCACCTGGCTCGCACCGGCCGCAAAGCCCGTGCCCATCAAGATCGTCGATCCGTCCGTGCTGCCACAGCCGACGACGCGGACGACGATCACGCCGACCTCGGGACCGATGGCGGCCGCGGGCAGCCCGGTTCAGCTCATGGTGCCGCGCCTTCAGGTCAATGCGCCCGTGGTGGCCATCAGCGGAAACGCCGGCGTGCTCCTCCCGCCCTCGGACCCCCTGATGATCGGCTGGTGGCTTGAGGGCCCGAAGCCGGGCGACGCACAGGGCACCGCGCTCCTGACCGGCCACACCGTGCACTACGGCGGCGGCGCCTTCGACCACCTGGCCTCGCTCGCCGTCGGCGACCACTTCCGGATCCGCACCGCCAAGGGCGTGATCACCTATGTCGTCCAGGGAGTGCGCAAGTACACGACGGGCAGCCTGGCGCGCGAGTCCAAGAGCCTGTTCCGGCTCACTGGCGCGCCCAGGGTCCTGTTGATCACCTGCGCGAACTGGAACGGCACGATCTACCTGGACAACACCGTCGTCACCGGGGCGCCGGTCTCCGAAGTCCTCTCCTAGGACGGCTGTTCCGGATGGTGGGATGCTCGTAGGGAGGCGTCCGCCGACTTAGGAACCATGGAGGGGAACATCGGAGCCGCCGTGTGAGTTGTACTCGGCAGTGAGTCCCGCCCCCTGAGGAGAATCGTGTCCGTCCCAGCCTTGGTCGAACCAGCAGCCGAACTGACTGTCGAAGAGGTTCGCCGCTACAGCCGCCACCTGATCATCCCCGACGTGGGCATGACCGGGCAGAAGCGCCTGAAGAACGCCAAGGTTCTCGTGATCGGTGCGGGCGGCCTCGGTTCGCCTGCGCTCCTCTACTTGGCCGCGGCGGGCGTGGGCACTCTGGGCATCGTCGAGTTCGACGAGGTCGACGAGTCCAACCTGCAGCGCCAGATCATCCACGGCCAGAGCGACATCGGTCGCCCCAAGGCGATCTCCGCCAAGGAGTCGGTGGCCGAGGTCAACCCGCTGGTGAACGTGATCGTCCACGGCGAGCGCCTCGACAACGACAACGTCATGGAGGTCTTCAAGGGCTATGACCTGATCGTCGACGGCACCGACAACTTCGCCACGCGCTACATGGTCAACGACGCCGCTTACTTCCTCGGGATTCCCTACATCTGGGGCTCGATCTACCGCTTCGACGGCCAGGCCTCGGTGTTTGCACCGACCCTCGTCGACGACGCTCCCTGCTACCGCTGCCTCTACCCCGAGCCGCCGCCACCGGGCATGGTCCCGAGCTGTGCCGAGGGCGGCGTGCTCGGTGTGCTCTGCGCGAGCATCGGGTCGATCCAGGTCAACGAGGCCATCAAGATGCTGACCGGCATCGGCGACCCCCTGGTCGGCAAGCTGATGATCTACGACGCGCTGGAGATGGAGTACCGCAAGCTGAAGGTCCGCAAGGACCCGAACTGCGCGCTGTGCGGCGAGAACCCGTCCGTCACGGGTCTCATCGACTACGACTACTTCTGCGGCAACATCTCCGACGAGGCCGCCGACGCCGCTGCTGACTCGACCATCTCGGTGGCCCAGCTCGACACCATGATCAAGGAGCGCGAGGCCGGCCAGCGCGACTTCGTGATCGTCGACGTGCGTGAGCCCAACGAGTACGAGATCAACCACATCCCGACCTCGGTGCTGATCCCCAAGGGCGAGTTCCTGAACGGTGCCGCCCTTGAGCAGTTGCCGTCGATCGACTCGGGCAAGCAGATCGTGCTGCACTGCAAGACCGGTGTGCGCTCGGCCGAATGCCTCGCCATCCTCAAGGGCGCCGGGTACTCGGACGCGGTTCACGTGGGTGGCGGCGTTGTCGCCTGGGTCAACCAGATCGACCCGTCGCAGCCTTCGTACTGACATCCACAGGCAACGTTTGGGCGGTGACCCGTAGCCGCACCGTCGGTTGACGCGTTGGGAACCAACATGACCCGTATCGCACGCCGTGTCGGAATCCTGCTGTCGTTGACCATGGCCGCGACGTTCGCCGTGACGTCGGTGACGGTCGCGTCGTCCTCCGGCGCGACGCCCACCATCGGGCCGGGTGTCCAGATGAACACGGTCAACGCTCAGTGCACGGCCAACTTCGTGTTCCGTCGCGTGGTGACCACGTACAAGACCGTGAACGGCAGCCGGGTGGCGGTCAAGACGACCCACACGTATGTGGGCTACGCGGCGCACTGTGCGAGCAAGGGGTCGGACACGCAGACCAACGGGTGCCACACGCCGTCTTACCCGCTCGGCACCAAGGTGCAGTTCGTGGTCGGTGAGTCGGGTGGCTCGCTCGGCGGTCTCGTCGGTGGCAGCCCGGGTACGGTCATCGGCACCGGCACGCTGCGCTACAGCTCATGGATCGCCATGCAGCGCGCACACACCACCAGCTCGCTGGCGTGCAACTTCAACGACCTCGCGTTGGTCGAGGTCGACCGCGCGTACCTGCGTCGGGTGAACCCGACCGTTCCGTACTTCGGCGGTCCGACCAAGCTGGCGGCTCTTCCCGGTGCCGGTCAGGCCGTCTACACCGTGGGCAGCTCGTCGCAGCGCGGCACGACTCGCTCGACCTCCGGCAAGGTTGTGGACGCCAGCAACGCTCCCTGGAGCGACATCGTCAAGACCAAGTCGGGCGGCGTGCCCGGTGACTCCGGCAGCGGCTACATGAACTCCGCGGGCGACGCGGTGGGCGTGCTGTCCACCCTCAACGTCAGCCTGCTCCCGCCGAGCAGTGCCAACGGCATTGGCTCGCTGGCCCAAGAGGTCGCCTTCGCGCGCAAGCACGGCCTGTCGGGTCTGGCTCTGGTTCCGGGTCGCACCGCCTTCAACCCCGCCGCCGCAGGTCAGTCCTCGGGTGGCGGCAACCTGCTGGGCGGCCTTCCGATCCTCTGACCGACTCGCCTGAGGTCCACCGACGCCCTGTCGGTGGCGCATGGTGAAGTAGCCCCGTGGGATTCTCCGGGGCTGATCCGATCGGCACGCGCTACCGGCTTCGTCGTGGCAGCGGCGAGGTCACGGTGCCGGTGCTCGATGCGGACCAACAACGCGTCGTCGACCACGCTGCCGGCCCACTCCTGGTGCTGGCCGGTCCCGGCACGGGCAAGACCACCACTCTGGCCGAGGCCATCACCGAACGGATCGTGGAGCGCGGCGCGCCCGTCGACTCCGTGCTTGCGCTGACCTTCGGCCGCAAGGCCGCTGAGCAGCTCCGCGATCGCGTGACGGCTCGCGTCGGGCGCACCACCTCGACCGCACTGTCGATGACGTTCCACTCCTTCGCCTACGGGCTGCTCCGCAAGTACTCGCCGGCGGACCTCTACGTGGCGCCGCTGCGGTTGCTGTCGGCCTCGGAGCAGGATGTCGTGCTGCGCGAGCTCCTCGAGGACCACCCAGAGGCGGTCGTCTGGCCGTCGACCTTCCGGCGGGCGCTCGGTACGCGCGGGTTCGCGCGGGAGGTCCATGACGTGCTCGCCCGCGCTCGCGAGAAGGGCCTGGACCCTGCCGCCCTCGCCGACCTGGGGCTGGCCAACGATGTGCCCGAGTTCGTCGCCGCCGGCCGGTTCATGGAGCAGTACCTGACCAACCTCGATCTCCAGGGTGCCACGGACTACGCCGACCTGATCCGGCGAGCCGCCATCGAGGCCGAGGTCAACCGCGCGGAACTGCGGGCTCGGTTCCAGCACGTGTTCGTCGATGAGTACCAGGACACCGATCCGGCGCAGGTCGCCCTCTTGCAGGCCGTGGCCGGCGATGGGGCCAACCTCATCGTGGTCGGCGATCCGCACCAGTCGATCTACGGCTTCCGTGGGGCCGATGTGCGCGGGATCCTCGAGTTTCCGACCACGTTCACCACAGTCTCGGGCGACCCTGCTCCCGTGATCGCGCTGCGGACGACCAGGCGCTTCGGACCGACGATTCTCGAGGCCGCCCAGCGGGTCGCTGCCGGATTGCCCTGGGGGCCACTGGGGGCCCAGGCAAGGGAGGCGCTCGGCCAGCCGGTGCCCGCGGACGGCATCGTGTCGCAACCCGTCGAGGTGCTGACGTTCGACACCGATCGCGCGGAGGCCGAGCACATCGCCGACCTGCTGCGCCGGGCTCACCTCCAAGACGGTGTGGCCTGGGACGACATGGCAGTGCTGGTGCGCTCCGGACGCAGCCAGCTACCCGCTCTGCGCCGTGCGTTGGGTGCGGCCGGGGTGCCGGTCGAGGCCGCGGCAGACGAGATCCCGCTGGCTCTGGACCCTGGAGTGGCTCCGCTGCTGGAGGCCTTGCGAGCGGTCAACAATCTCGACAACGACAACCCCGAGGACGTCGACTACCTCGATCCCGCGCGGGCACAGTCACTGTTGACCGGGCCGCTGTGCGGGCTGGACGCGACGGGCGTTCGTCGGCTGTCCCGACAACTGCGCGTGCGCGAACGCGAGCGGAGCCGAACGAGCCGCCCCTCGCCGGAGCTCCTTCGGCTCGCCGTGGTGGAGGCGGGCTTCTTAGACGGGCTCGACTCGATCGAGGCAGGCGAGGCCCAGCGCTTGAGCGCCTTGCTGCACGGCGCGGCGGCCATGGTCGCCGACCGCGCGTCCGCAGAGGAGGTCCTGTGGCGGTTGTGGTCGGGCACACCGTGGCCATCGCGGCTTCGCCGCCAGGCGGAGGGAGGCGGGGCGGCTAGCCGACGTGCGCACCGCGACCTCGATGCGATCGTGGCGCTCTTCGAGCTGGCCGCTCGCAGTGAGGGCCAACGCGACCACAGCGGCGTTCGCAACTTCGTCGCCACGCTCGCCGCGCAGCAGATCCCGTCGGACAGCCTGGCCGAACGCGGCGTTCGCGGCGCTGCGGTGCGCATGCTGACCGCGCATCGGAGCAAGGGGCTGCAGTGGAAGCTCGTCGTGGTCGCGCACGTCCAGGCCGAGCGGTGGCCGGACCTGCGGCGGCGCGCCACGCTGCTGCGCGCGGATCGCATCGGAACCGATGCGTTGGTCCCTCCGCTCACCGCGCGTGAGCTGCTGGTCGACGAGCGTCGCCTGTTCTACGTGGCCTGCACCCGCGCTGAGCAGCGTCTCGTCGTGACCGCCGTAGCGTCGGGCGACGACGACGGCGAGCAGCCGTCGCGGTTCATCGCCGAGCTGGGCGTCGAGGTAGTCCACCGCCGCGGTCGACCCGCGCGCGCGATGTCCTTGATCGGCGTGGTCGCCGAGCTCAGGCGCACCGCCGCAGACCCCGAAGTTCCACGCCCGCTCCGTGAGGCAGCGGCGCGTCGGCTCGCTCGCCTGTCTGCGATTCCGGATCCTCTGGTGCAGGGTCGGCTGCTCGTGCCTGAGGCCGATCCGTCGCGCTGGTGGGGTCTGCAGGACTGGACTGCGTCTGCTCAGCCGGTGCGACCCGCCGACGAGCCGGTACGCATGTCGGCCAGCACGTTGACCGCGCTGATGGCCTGTCCGGCCCAGTGGTTCTTCGCCAAGGAGGCAGGCGGCGAGGGGCCCTCCCACCAGGCGACCACCCTCGGCAAGCTCGTGCACAAGGTGGCCGAGGAGGTCGCGAAGAGCGACGGACCGGCCCCTTCGATCGACGAGCTGATGGAGCGCGTGGACCAGGTGTGGGGCCGACTGCAGTTCCGCACGCACTGGTCGCGTACGCGTGAGCACGATCGGATCCGCCTCGCGCTCGAGCGGTTCCTCGCCTGGCATGCCAGCAACACGCGCAAGCTCGTGGGCTCCGAGGAGTCCTTCAAGGTCACGGTCGACGTAGGGGAGGGCGTGCTGGTTCAACTCGTCGGAACAGCCGACCGCCTGGAGCTCGACAGCGAGGGCCGCGTCGTCGTGGTCGACTTCAAGACCGGTCGCGGCCGGCCGAGTGGTCCCGAGGTCCAACGCAACGAGCAGCTTGCCCTCTACCAATACGCGATCGATTCCGGGGCCGTCGCGACGATCGTGGGCTCGAGCACCTCGGGAGGCGCCGAACTCGTGCAGCTGGGATCGCTGGATCCGGTGGAGAAGGCGGTCGTTCAACAGCAATCGGTTCACACCGCGGAGAGCGCCGAGCGGCAGGTGCTCATCGACGAGATCGCGCGAGCTGAGCGCATCATGCGGACCGAGGAGTTCGAGACCAACCCGGGGCGGCACTGCGACGCCTGCCCCTTCATCTCGATCTGTCCGGCCAAGGGCGCTCCGGCGGTGGTGCGGTCATGATCCCGATGCGCATTGAGACGCCGGCGGACCTGCAGCGTCTGATGCAGGCCGACTACCCGCTCAGCGAGCAGCAGTGGGTCGCGGTGACGGCGCCGCTGCGTCCGACGGTCGTGATCGCGGGCGCCGGCTCGGGCAAGACGACGCTGATGGCCGCGCGGGTGGTCTATCTGGTGGCCACGGGAGCGGTCAGGCCCGACGAGATCCTCGGCCTCACCTTCACCACCAAGGCGGCGGCCGAGCTGCGACAGCGGGTGCTGACCTCGCTCATGACGGCCGGGCTTATTCCGCCACCAGGTGCCGCGGCTGAGGACGAGGTTCTCGAGCCGCAGGTCTCGACCTACAACGCCTATGCGGCTGAGCTTATCCGTGAGCACGGCTTGCGCGTCGGACATGAGCCCGATACCCGAGTCCTCACGGACGCGTCTCGCTACCAGCTCGGCGCGCGGGCGGTGGAGCGCTACCGAGGCGACATCCAGTACCTCACCGATCACCCGCCGACGGCCGTGCAGAACTTGCTCGCTCTCGACGGATCGATGGCCGAGCATCTGGTGTCGGCCGCGGATGTGCGCCGGGTCGACCAGGAGGCGCGGCGGGCATTCGAGCTCGCCGTCGCCGAGGAGGTGGCCGGGAAGAACCGCAAGACCTACGTCGGACCGCCCGCCGCCGCGATCAACGCGATCGATCGTCGCGACGAGCTCCTCGGACTGGTCGAGAGCTATCGCAAGTTGAAGGCCGATCTCGGTCTGATGGACTTCTCGGACCAGATCGCGCTCGGCGCCCGCCTGGCCGAGGACTTCCCCGAGGTGGGCGCGCACGAGCGCTCGCGCTTCGCCGTCGTCCTCCTGGACGAGTACCAGGACACCTCGGTCGCTCAGACGCGTCTCCTGTCGGCGTTGTTCTCCGGCCCCGACGCCGATCACGGGCGTGGGCACCCGGTGATGGCCGTGGGCGACCCCAATCAGGCGATTTACGGCTGGCGCGGCGCGGCAGCGTCGAACATCGTCAGCTTCGCGGAGGCGTTCCCCGCCCTCGACGGCCCGGTCGAGGTGCTGCCACTGACGGTCAACCGTCGATCCCACCGACGCATCCTGCAGGTCGCCAACAATCTGGCGGCGCCTCTGTACGAGGCGTTGGACGCGGTGCGGCCGCTGGAGTCGCCAGCCGATGTGGGAGACGGCGTGGTGGAGACCCACGTCTTCGAGTCCCAGGCCGAGGAGCTCGCCTGGCTCTGCGAGGCAATCCGTACCGACCATCACGCCGGCGTGCGATGGTCGAAGATCGCGGTGCTCACCCGTGACAACGACAGTGGCGCCGCCTGCTTCGACGCACTGTCCACGGCCGGGATCCCGGTCGAGATCGTCGGCCTGGCCGGCCTGCTGCGACTGCCGGAGGTGGCGGAGGTCGTCGCATGCCTGACGCTGATGCAGGACCCCCTCGCCAACGCCTCTCTGGTGACGCTGCTGTCCGGCGCGCGGTGGTCGGTCGGGCCACGTGACCTGACCCTTTTAGGGGCTCGCGCGAAGGAGCTCGCCCGTCAGCACACCGCCGGCGCCGAGCAGCCCACCAGCGACGAGGACGCGCTCGTCGAGATCGCCGACGGCCTCGATCCGGCCGAGATCCCGGCATTGATCGACGCTCTCGAAGACCCGGGCGAGGCGCCGTACTCGGATCGGGCACGGCAGGTGTTCGCCGCCGTCCAGAGTGAGTTGCGAACCCTTCGTCGCAGCGTGGGCGAACCACTCCTGGACATCGTGCGTCGCGTGATCGACATGACGGGTCTGGACCTCGAGCTTGCGTCCGCCACGACGCCAGCGGCGGAGGCTCGTCGGGAGAACCTCGACCTGTTCGTGAAGTCGGTCGCGGAGTTCCAGTCGATCGACGGAGACGTCTCGCTGACCGCTCTGCTCGCCTACCTGACCGCTGAGGACGACCAGGGCAACGGCCTCGACCTTGCCGTCCCGTCGGAGGCGGAGTCGGTCAAGCTGCTGACGGTGCACCGGTCGAAGGGTCTCGAGTGGGACAGCGTCTTCGTCGCCTGCGCCGGCAAGACGCGGTTTCCGTCCGAGCGCGGCCGCACCTTGTGGACGTCCTCGCCCGCGATCCTTCCCGCACCTCTGCGCGGAGACGCGGCCGACCTGCCGCAGCTCCAGGGATACGACAAGGCGGCCATCGATGCCTATCGAGCAGCCACCAAGAAGCACGAGGCGGGGGAGGAGCGCCGGCTCGGCTACGTCGCCCTCACTCGCGCGGCCCACCACCTCTGCTTCACCTCGCATGTCTGGGGCGAGCGCGCCAGTGCCTTCGGCCCCTCGGACTACCAGCGGGTGGTCAAGGAATCGACCGATCGCTGGGGCGTCCAGGCTCACTGGGTGGAGGCGCCCGAGGGCAAGGTGCCGAACCCGACGCTGGTCGACGTGGCTACCCCGAGTTGGCCGCCGCCCGCTGGTGCAGAGGAGGCGCGACGGCGACGAGAGGCTGCGGCGCTCGTGGCCGCAGCCGACGGCGATGACTCGACGCTTGATATCCCGCAAGCAGCGCTGGCTGCGACCTGGGACGCCGAGATCGATCGGCTCGTCGAGGAGCGCTTGGCGGAGCGGACCCACGAGATCGATATCGAGCTGCCGACGAGTCTGTCCGCCACTGCCCTGGTTCGGCTCCGCGAGGATGCCGAGGGGTTCACGCGTGACCTCGCACGTCCGATGCCGCGACCGCCGTCGCCGCAGGCTCGGCTGGGTACGCGCTTCCACGCCTGGGTGGAGTCTCGCTTCGGTCAGCTCGACCTGTTGGATCCCGACGACCTGCCAGGCCGCGGCGATGTGGGGATCGAGGACGAGGCGGACCTGGAGTCGCTCATCGCGGCCTTCGAGTCGGGTCCGTTCCGCGAGCGGGTGCCCGTAGCCGTCGAGGCGCCGTTCAGCCTGGTGCTCGGAGGACATATCGTCCGCGGTCGGATCGACGCGGTCTATGCGGACGGCGATCGCTTCCTCGTCATCGACTGGAAGACGTCGCGGTCCAACACCGCCGACCCCGTTCAGTTGGCCATCTACCGACTCGCCTGGGCGCAGTTGCGCAGGCTCGATCCGGACGACGTACGGGCGGCGTTCTACTACGTCCGGTTCGGCTTGGTCGAGGAGCCTGACCTGCTCACGGAAGCCGAGTTGGAGCGAGCCCTTACGGGCTGAGCCGCTGCAGCCAGGCCGGAGCGACGATGAACGCCTCAGCGCGCAGCGCGGCGGTTCCCACCCGCGGCAGGTCGCTGGGTGCGCGGTAGGCCAGGAAGCGCGGCTCCCAGTCCGGCTGGTACTTGGCATTGGCGCGGTATAGCGACTCGATCTGCCAATACCGGGACGCGGCCATCAGGATGGAGCGCCACAGGCGCAGGACCGGGCCGGCGCCGAGGCGCTCTCCACGCGCGAACACGCTGCGGAAGACCGCGAAGTTCAGCGAGAACCGGGTGACGCCGAGCGAGGGGCATGCCTCCCAGAGCGCCACCACCATGTGCTCCATGATCCCGTTCTCGGTCTCCCGATCGCGACGCATCAGGTCCAGCGAGAGGCCATCGGTACCCCAGGGCACCAGGTTGAGGAGTCCACGCAGCTCTCCGCTCTCATCGCTGCAGAGCACCACCACGGACTCGCCGTCCTTGGGCTCGACGAATCGACCGAGCGCCATCGAGAAACCGCGCTCCACGTGGCCGTCGCGCCACTCGTTCGCCTTGTGGCGGATCATCGCGCGCTCGTCGTCGGTGAGGTCGTGCACGCGCTTGCACACCGTCGACAGGCCCGCGCGCTTGCACCGCGCATCGGCCTGACGGACCACACGCATGCTGCGGCCCTCGAGACTGAAGTCGGCGACCTGCACGATGGCCTCGTCGCCCAGCTCGATCACGCTCAGACCAGCTCGGTGGTACGCGGTGGCGCCGGCTTCGGAGACGCCGAGTACCGCGGGCACCCAGCCGAACTCGCAAGCCTCCTCGAGCCACGCCTCGATCGCCCCGGGCCAGGCCTCAGGGTCGCCGATCGGGTCGCCCGCGGCAAGCGACACGGTCCCCACCACGCGATAGGAGACCGCCGACTTCCCGCTCTTGCTGAAGATGATCGAACGGTCGTTACGGGTGGCGAAGTAGGACAGCGAGTCGACCTTGCCCCAGCGGTCGAGGATCTCGCGAACCTGCTGCTCCTCCTCGGGCTTGAGGTGGTGGGGGCCGTCGGCGGGCATCATCGCGGCGAGCAGCAGCGCGCCCAGCACACAAGCGCCAAGCACGACCAGCGCCGCGGCCGCGCGATCCGCCTGCGCCTGCCGATGGAAGCCCACCGGGCCGGTGATGCCGACCAGACCGACGAAGGCGTGGACCACGCGGTCCCAGGACGACGTGCCGGCCGCCTCGCCGTGCGCGTCGATGGTCAGCCACAGCCACCCGAGGAAGGTGGCGATGATCGGCCCGAAGATCGCGGTCTCAAGAAGGCGGCCCAGCGATCGCGGATCGGGGCGGGCGGTGAACTCCGGACGTGCGCTGACCAGCAAGATCAGGAGCAGGAAGGTGAGCGCCGCCTCTTCGAGATCCAAGCCCTTGACCACGTGAAGTCCGACGGTCGCAGCCGTGAGGACGACCGTCAGCAGCCAGGCGCGGAACTTGCCGCGACGCAGCGCACGCGAGAGCAGCATCAAGATCACGCCGACGGCCAGCGTTCCGGTGGTCGCGGCCACCGGGAACACGGCGGGGATGGCGTCACGTAGGTCGTGGAGCCGACTCCGGGTCGCGGGGACCGCCGCGTCGATGACCGTCAGTAGACCCACGAACCAGACGATCCGGGCGATCCACAACGGCGAGCGCAGCGTGTTCCAGAGTGACTTCCACACGATCAACGAGCATTTCACAGCCCGGGGCGAGAAACATTAACGTCGGTGTCATGTCCACCACGGGTCGCGTCGCTGCCAGTTTCTCCTCGTTCGATCGGCTGGGCCCGCGCCGCAGCGATGAGGCCTTCGTCGAGGAGGCCTGGGCGGACCCGGATGCGCTGGTCGTCACGTTCTCAGGAAGCCGGTTCGCCGCCTCGGATCGACGTCCGCTGTGGGTGCCGACGGCTCAGGCCGCCGAGGGCACCCGGATCCTTTTGGGGGTAGGGCCGAAGGGGCCGCGGTTCGCCGTGCTGGCCGCTCGCGACATCGAGGCTGCGTCGGACACCCAGTGGCTGGGCCTGCGCGAAGCGTTCGGCACGGTCGATAGCGAGGAGCTGGGCCTGCTCGTCCATGCCGTCGGCTTGGCCGAGTGGCATCAGGCCTACCAGCATTGCCCGTACTGCGGCGGCCAACTGCAGCCGCGTGACGCCGGCAACGTGCTCCGCTGCTCGAGCTGCGGTCGCGACCAGTTCCCGCGCACCGATGCGGCCGTCATCATGCTCATCACGGACAGTGAGGACCGAGCGCTGCTGGGTCGTCAGCCTTCGTGGCCGGTGGGCCGCTGGTCCACCCTGGCCGGCTTCGTGGAGCCGGGGGAGACGCTCGAGGACGCCGTCCGTCGTGAGGTGTTCGAGGAGGCGGGCGTCGTGGTCGGCGAGGTGACCTACGCCGGATCGCAGCCGTGGCCCCTGCCCGCCTCGTTGATGCTGGGCTTCACGGGCAAGGCGCTCACCACCGACATCCAGGTCGACGGTCAGGAGATCCAGGAAGCGCGCTGGTGGTCACGCGAGGACGCGCTCGCCGGCGCCGAGGACGGGTCTCTGGTGATTCCGCCCGGCATCTCGATCTCCCGAGCGCTGATCACCGGTTGGTACGGCAGCGACCTGCCAGGGAGCTGGACTTAGACCAGCTCGGCGATCTTGCCCTTGACCTGGGCGACCGACGGGTTCGTCTGGGCAGTCCCGTCCGGGTAGCCGAGGGTTGGCACCGTCCGGTTGCCGTTGTTGACCGCCATCACGATGTCGGCGGCTGCCGGGTCCTTCTCGATGTCCACGATCGTGAATTCGATGCCCTCACGATCGAGCTGCGACTTCAGCCGATGGCAGTAGCCACACCAGGGCGTGGTGTACATCGTGAACTGAGCGTCAGACATGGAGACCCTTTCGCGCGTGAGGGAGCCCGCACGATGCGGGCTCCCTCACTAGAACGTACCGGGGCCTCGCCCCATTCCCGATGGGTCAGAAGCCGTTCGCCTTCAGCCACTGAGCCGCCACGGCGGCCGGGCTCGGCTTGCTCGGACCGTCGAACTGAGCGTTCAGCTGCAACAGACCCGCGGTCGTGAGCTTGGCGGAGACCTCGTTGAGCACTTCGGTGATCTTCGCGGTGTCCTTGTCCTTGCGAATCAGCGGGATCACGTTCTGAGCGGCGATCAGGTGCTTGGGGTCCTGCAAGGTCACGAGGTGGTTGGCGACGATCGACGACGTGGTGGAGTAGATGTCGGCGACATCGACCTGGCCGTGGGTGAGTGCCGCCAGCGTGGCCGGACCGCCGCCGTCCTCGATCGCGGTGAAGGCGATTCCCGTGATGCCGTAGATCGAAGCCAGACCGGGGATGCCGTAGGAACGGGTCTTGAACTCGGAGTTCGCGGCCAGCCGTAGGTGGGGCACCTTCTTCAGATCGGCGATCGTCTTCAACCCGTACTTGCTCGCCGTCGCCGCAGTGACGTTGAGCGAGTCCTTGTCCTCAGCAGCCGAGGGCGTCAGCACCTCCAGCGTGCTGGGCAGAGCCGTCTTCAAGGCGGCCAGGACGTCAGCGGGCGAGGAGGCGGTGGCCTTCGGTTGGAAGAACGTCAGCAAGTTGCCGCTGTACTCGGGGAACAGCGAGATGCTGCCGTCCTTGAGGGCGCCGATGTAAGCCTCGCGCTGGCCGATGTTCAGGTGAGTGGTCGCCTTGATGCCGCGAGCATTCAGTGCGCCGGCGTAGATCTCAGCGAGCACCTCGCTCTCGCCGAAGGACGCCGAGCCGACGACGACCGTCGACCCAGAGCCACCCGAGTTCGAGATGGGGTTGCTTCCGCAGGCAGCCAGTGAGAGCCCCAAGGCTGCCGTGAGCGCCACTGCTGCGGCGCGACCGATGGTGCGCTTCTTCATGGTTTCTTCCTTCTGTTGGGGTTCTGCAAGGGACATCAGTGGGGCGACGCGGCGTTCTGCGCCAGCCGTTGGGTTGCCGCGAACGCGGCGTCGAGGATGAGGGCCAGGAGGACGACCACGACGGAGCCGGCGACCATCTGCGGGTAATCCCGGACCGCGATGCCGTCGAACAGGAAGCGGCCTAGTCCACCCAGGCCGATGTACGCCGCGATAGTGGCCGTGGCGACGACTTGGAGAACGGCCGACCGGATACCGCCGAGGATCAGCGGCAGCGCGAGCGGGATCTCGACCTGACCGAGCACCTGCCACTCGGTCATCCCCATCGCGCGGGCGGCGTTGATCGTCTGACGATCGACGGACTCCAGCCCCGCGTAGGCGCCGGCGAGCAGCGGCGGAATCGCGAGGACGACGAGCGCCACCACCGCAGGGGTCAGCCCGATGCCGCGCCACAGCACCATCAAGGTCAGCACGCCCAAGGTGGGCAGCGCGCGCAGCGACCCCGTCACGACCACCGCAACACCGCGGAGTCGACCGGTATGCCCGATCCAGAGACCGATCGGCAAGGCGATCGCGGTCGCGATGGCCACGGTGAGGCTCGTGTAGCCGAGTTGCTGCGCGAGCCGATGGGGGAAACCGTCGGTTCCACTCCAGTGCGCGGAGTCGGTGAGCCAACTCCAGCTCTGCCCGATCACCCCACTCATGACGCCACGCTCCACAGCCGCTGCCACCAGAGGCGCTTGTCGATCTCGGTGTCGACACGGGAGACGAAGGAGTAGGGCATGGTCAAGCGACCGATGCCCACCCACAACAGGTCGAGCACCAGCGCCAGCGCCACCACCGCGATCACGCCGATCACGATCTCCGTGGTGAAGCCGCGTTGGAAGCCGTCCGTGAACAGCGCGCCAAGGTTGCTGACTCCGATCAGAGGTCCGATGGTCGCAATGCTGACGGTCGACACCGACACAACGCGGACGCC
>JBQCDC010000368.1:0-4081 GCA_051961575.1 Marmoricola sp. | reverse complement strand
ACACCACCGCGCGCAACTTCGGTGGTCAGGGCATCAACTTCAACAACACCATCCAGAACCTCGGCAAGCTGTCGCAGACCCTCAACGACAATAAGGACGTCCTCTTCGGTACCCAGGCGGCCGTCGAGAAGTTCGTGAAGGCGTTGGCCGTCAACGACAACACGGTCCGGCAGTTCACCCAGTCGTTGACCCAGGGCGCCAGCATGCTCGCCTCGGATCGCCAGGACCTCGCGTCCGCTCTGGACAATCTCGCCACAGCTCTCGACCAGGTGCGCAGCTTCGTCGCGGACAACAAGTCCTTGCTGACGAGCAACATCGCCGGCCTGACCCGCGTCTCCGAGACCCTGGTCAAGCGCCGCAATGAGCTAGCCGAGATCCTGAAGACGGCGCCGCTGGCGTTGAACAACCTGTCGCTGGCCTACAACGGCAAGGCCGGAACGCTCGACACCCGCGCCAACACCGGCCCGACGCTCAGCCAGTTGAGCGCGAACCCCGCAACGGTCCTGTGCTCTTTCCTCGAGGTGGGCGCCGGCAAGAGCATCCCGTGCCCGCTCAAGGGACTTCCGCGCGCGGCCTACGACCAGATCAAGCAGGCGCAGCAGGCCAACCGCCAGACGGCTGACCTCACGCTCGCTGGATTGGTGGCCCCGTGATGCGATCGAAGAAGCTGCGCATGCCGCGGTTCGGCGCGCTCGTCGCGTCGTTCGTCGGCTTGGCCGTCGTGCTGACCGGCTGCGGTTCGGTCTACGACCTCCCGCTGCCCGGTGGTGCGAACGTCGGCTCGAACCCGCTGAAGATCCACGTGATGTTCCACGACGTCATGGACCTCGTGCCGCAGTCCACGGTCAAGGTCAACGACGTCAGCGTCGGCAAGGTGACCGCGATCAAGCTTCAGGGTCAGGTCGCCAACGTCACCGTCGAGATTCCGAATTCGACGAACCTTCCGGCGAACACCTTCGCCATGATCCGCCAGACCAGCCTCCTCGGCGAGAAGTTCGTGTCGTTGTGTACTCCGGGCACGCAGAACTGTGTGTCCGGCACTCCGACCGGCAAGCTCGTGAATGGCGCCACGATCGGCATCGGCAGCAGCCGCACGAACCCGCAGATCGAGGAGGTCTTCAAGGCCTTCGCGGCGCTGCTGTCTGGTGGCGGTGTCGGCCAGTTGAAGCTGATCAGCGAGGAGCTCAACCAGGCGATCGGCGGCAAGGAGTCGCAGGTCCGGTCGGTCCTGACCAAGCTGCACTACTTCATGGGTCAGCTCGACCAGAGCAAGACGCAGATCGTCACGGCCATCGACAACCTCAACCGTCTCGCTGTCAGTCTCAAGAAGCAGGACCCGACGATCGCGGCGACGCTCGACGACATCCCCGCGGCGCTCGCCTCGGTCAACGGCCAGCGGGCTGATCTGGTCAAGATGCTGACGGCCCTCAACAAGCTCAGCGGAGTCGGCGTCAAGGTGATCCAGGCGTCGAAGACCGCGACGATCGACAGCCTCACCCACCTCGCGCCCGTGCTCTCGATGCTGGCGGCCGCGGGGGACAACCTGCCCAAGTCGTTCCAGATCTTCCTGACCTACCCGTTCGTCGACGCGGTCGTCGGTCAGACGCCTACCGCCGCTCGCAACTTCGAGATGGGTGACTACACCAACCTGTCGGTCAACCTCGATCTCGACCTGGCGCACCTGACGATTCCCGGCCTGCCCGGGATGACCCTGCCGGGGCTGGTGCAGCTCTGCAACACCTCGCCGCTGACTCCGGTCTGCAAGACGTTGGGCGGCGTGGTCAGCACGCTGTGCTCGGGGCTGCTGAAGAACACTCCCGCATGCGTCAGCGGTGCCAGCGCTCCGAAGACCACCACCAAGACCCCGAGCGGTTCCACGTCGGGCGGCGGCAAGACGGGCACGGGTGGTCTGCTGAGCGGCCTGAACCTGAGCGGTCTGCTCGGACGCACGGCCTACGGATCATCGGGTTCGGTGAAACGAACCCCAGGTGACGGGATGTCCTACCTCCTCCTCCAGGGGGCGATGCAGTGATCAGCGCACGGACCAAGAGGCAGTTGGTGATCTTCGTGATCATCACCCTGCTCGGTGTCTCCTTCGTGGGGGCTCGCTACGCACGGCTGGACAAGCTCTTCTATGACTCCTCGTTCAACGTGAACGCACAGTTCGCGCAGTCGGGCGGCATCTTCGTGGGCGCTGAGGTCGACTACCGCGGCGTCCGCGTCGGCCAGGTCAGCGACATGCACATCACCAAGACCGGTGTCGACGTCGTGCTCGCCATCGACAACGGCTGGAAGAACAAGATCCCGTCGACGAACGTCATCGCCCTGGTGGCGAACCGCTCGGCGGTCGGTGAGCAGTACGTCGACCTCGAGCCGGCGGTCAACAGTGGTCCCTATCTGAAGGCGAACTCGGTCATCCCGACAGGGAACACGCGCACGCCGGTGTCGACCGTCACCGTTCTGAACAACCTCGACCAGCTGGTGCGATCGGTGCCCCAGGGCTCCTTGCGCACCTCGGTGAACTCGCTGGGCCAGTCGTTCGCGGGCACCGGGCCGGCGCTCGGCAAGATCATCGACGGCATGTCGTCCTTCATCAAGGCCGCGACGGACAACTTCGGCACCACGACGGCGCTCATCAAGGACGCGCAGACCGTCCTTGCCACCCAGGCTGACGAGGGCTCTGCGATCCGCAGCTTCTCTCGCGACCTGGCGCTCTTCACCGACACCTTGGCCGGCCACGACGCGTCCCTGCGCAGGGTGATCGCCAGTGGTTCTGCCACGGCCATCGAGCTGCGCACGTTCCTCGACCAGAACAAGGTCAACCTCGGTCGCCTGATCAACAACGTGCTGGTCACCGGCCGGATCGGGTACGCCAACATCAAGGGACTGCGTCAGATCCTGGTTCTCTACCCGTATATGGCCGCCGGTGGTTACACCGTGCTCGCCAAGAACGCGAACGGCACCACGAACGCGCGGTTCGGCCTCATCCTGCAGCAGACGCCGCCGGTCTGCGTCAACGGCTACCACTACGCATCGCAGCTCCGTCAGCCGTACAACCTGAACCCGGCGCGGCTCGACACCACGGCCCAGTGCACCGACGCCCCCACGCAGTCGGATGCTCGCGGCGCCAAGCAGGCGCCCCGCGCCGCTGCGTCGGACTACCGGGCTCCGGTCGCGACCTATGCTCAGGGAAAGGTCACGTGGAGTGACCAGACGTCCGCCAAGGGTGGAAGTCTCGACACTGGAAAGGATGGGCTCGCGTGGCTGATGTTCGCCTCGGCGATGCAGTAACCACCGGAGGTCCATCGCGGCGGATCCTCGCCGTTCTTGTCATCGAGTTCCTTCTGATCGTGGGTGGCATCACCTCCGCCGCTGTGTTCGCCTCCAGCACCACACCTCACAGCGGGCTCACTGCCAAGATCTTCTTCTGGCAGGACAGCGCGGCCAGCGACGCGGGCGACCGTGCCAATGCGGTGTCGGTCGCTCGACAGTTCGTCCTGAACTCCGACGCGTTCAACCCCGCGAACCTCAAGGGCTACCTGGCCAACCTGATGCCCCTGATGACCACCAAGGCCCAGACCGCCCTCACCAGCCAGTACGCCGATTTCAACCAGGTGGCCGGATCACTGCTGAACCAGATCGCCAAGTCGAGCAAGACGGCTGGCCAGTCGGCGAAGGGGTCGATCGAGTTCGCGGCGTTGTCCGCGTTCAGCGGCACGACCGCGACCGTGATCGTGGCGCACGACGTGGTCTACCCGCAGACGACCGCGCAGACCTATCGCTGGTCGATCTCGATGCGCAAGGTCGGCAACTCCTGGCTCGTCGACAGCTTCAACCCGAGCGTCTGAGCAAGGGCCACCGTGAGAAATTCGGAGCAGATCAACATGACCATCGAGTCGGACGCGCCAGACCCCTACGAGGTCCTCGGGGTCCGGACGGACGCGACCGACGACCAGGTGCGCAAGGCGTGGCGCAAGAAGACCAAGACCACCGGTCCGGGCACGGCCGAGTTCGCCGCGTTCAACGATGCCGCCGAGCTTCTGCTCGATCGCGTTCGCAGGTCCGCCTACGACGCCGACGT
>JBQCDC010000367.1:0-3156 GCA_051961575.1 Marmoricola sp. | reverse complement strand
AGGATGCGGAGCTCGAGCGCCTGCTGAGCATCGGCGCACGCCCGGCCGATATCGGTCAGACCGGCGAGGAGTCCTGGCACGTGCTCGCCGATCCGGAGGGCAACGAGTTCTGCCTGCTGCGCGAACGCCTCAAGCCACTCTGAGCGCCGCGGCCAGCCGACCGATGTGGTCGGTCGAGGCTTCGTACCCCGGGAAGTAGCAGCAGACCCGCTCAGCGAAGTCGCCGAACCGGCGCTGGATCTCGGCGGCGCAGTCCTCAGGTGTGCCTCGCACTGCGAGGGTGTCGACCAGGTCGTCGGTGACGAGCGCGGTCATCGCGTCGACGGCGCCCTGCTTGGACAGGGCGTTGAGCTCGGGTTGCAGATCGCCCCAGCCTTCGACGTCGAGCACCGACTTGTAGGCGGGGGTGGACCCGTAGAAGGCGAGCAACCTACGTACCCCGAGGGTGGCGCTCGCGAGCACCTCGTCGGTATCGCCCATCGCGGTGATCATCTGCGGATAGATGTCGATGCGGTCGCGCCCTGCCGATGCGAGCCCCTCGGCCACAGCCGGCAGCGTGCGTTCGCGCAGATGGCGCTCGCTGTGGAAGGGCATGACCAGGAGGCCGTCGGCGACCTCGGCCGCCGTTCGTGTCATCAGCGGACCCAGCGCACCGAGCAGGACCGGCGGCGGTCCGTAGGGATTCGGGCCTGGGATGAAGGTCGGCGGCATCAAGGTGTGTTGGGTGTGCTCTCCGCGGAAGTCGAGGCGCGTGCCGTCCTGCCAGGAGCTGAGGATCGCCTTGGTGGCAAGGACGATCTCGCGCATCCGTTCGGCCGGAGGTGACCAGGTGGCGCCGTAGCGCTTCTCGATGTGCGGCCGTATCTGCGAGCCGAGCCCCAGACGGAACCGCCCCTTCGACATCAGCTGAAGGTCCCAGGCGGTGTGGGCCAGATGCATCGGGCTGCGCGGCATCGCGATGGCCACGTTCGTCATGAGATCGGTCGAGACCACCCCTGCCGCTGCGGCGAGCGGCAAGAAGACGTCGTGTGGGCCTTCGAACGTGAAGAGCCCCGAGACGCCCTCAGCGACGAGCTCACGGGCGCGGTCCGCCGCTTGGTCGGGGGCAGCCTCAAGCTGGATGTCGAGCAGCACGATCGCAGTCTGGCACCGTCTTTTCCCATTCGTCCGCGAGCGCGCGCTTCCGCGCGTAGCGTCAGGTGACGGAGGGCCTCACGACTTCCGTGGGGTGGGAGGGGAACCATCATGACCGCCATCGATCGACACCTGATCCGCCATGCGCGGCTGGACGCGACGTCCGCCGTGTTCGCCTACATCGGCGGGTTGTTCGTGCTCGTGTTCGCCGTGCAGTCGCACAGTGCGACCACGCTAGCTCTGCTGACGCCGTTCGCGGCACTCGTCATGCTCGGCACGTCCGCGCTCGTTCTGGAGCTGGTGCGGGTTTCGCCGCAGGTCGAGAAGTAGCGGCTGGAACTGGTGACCTCCGGCTCCGTTGGCTCTACGTTGAGCAGGTGAGCGCAGAGGGCTGGTACCGCGATCCGTTCGAGGTGCACGAGGATCGCTGGATCTCGCAGGGCAAGCCGACCAAATTGGTACGCGACCAAGGGGTCGAGTCCTACGACGAGCCGCCGTCGGAGGAGATCGACGTCGAGCTCGTGCCGGCGGACGAGCCGGAACCGACGGATGGCGAGGACCTGAAGAGGGCAGACGAAAACAACCAGCCGCCCGGCTACACGCGTGCGGCTCTGGACGTCTTCGACCAGACGTCACACACCTGGTGACGGCCTAACTGCAGTCGGCGCAGGTCCCGAAGACCTCGAGGGTGTGTGACACGTCGGTGTAGCCGTGCTCGGCCGCGACCGCCTTCGTCCACTTCTCGACGGTCGGTCCCTCCACCTCGACGGTCGCGCCGCACGAGCGGCACACCAGGTGGTGATGGTGCTCGGAGCTGCATCGCCGATAGAGCGCCTCGCCCTCGTTGGTGCGCAGCACGTCGAGCTCGCCGTGGTCGGCCATCGCCTGGAGCGTGCGATAGACCGTCGACAGACCGACCTTGGTGCCGTCGGAGGCCAGCAGCGCGTGAACCTCCTGGGCGGACCGGAAGCCCTCGATGTCGGCGAGCGCCGCAGCGACCGCTTTCCGCTGGCGCGTGGGCCGCAGGGCTTCGGTGGTCATATGACAATGATAGTCAACTCGGGTTAGCGCCCTGATCTCGATAGGGTTTCCCGAGCGCCGTCAGCCAGTCGGTGCCACACCTTCCTCTGGAGTCATCGTGGCCAAGCCGCCCCCCTCTGCCGTCGACAACGTCGTTTCGCTCGCGAAGCGCCGTGGATTCGTCTACCCGTCCGGTGAGATCTACGGCGGTACGCGCAGCGCGTGGGACTACGGCCCCTTGGGCGTGGAGCTGAAGGACAACATCAAGCGCCAGTGGTGGCGCTCGATGGTGCAGTCGCGCGACGACGTCGTCGGCCTCGACTCGAGCGTGATCCTGCCGCGGCAGACCTGGGAGGCCTCAGGCCATGTCGCGACGTTCTCTGACCCACTGATCGAGTGCCTCAACTGTCACAAGCGTCACCGCCAGGACCACCTCCAGGAGGCCTACGCGGAGAAGAAGGGCCTCCCGGACCCGGACGCCGTGCCGATGAGCGAGATCGCCTGTCCTGACTGTGGTGTGCGCGGCCAGTGGACCGAGCCCAAGGCGTTCTCTGGTCTTCTGAAGACCTATCTCGGCGTGATCGACGACGAGTCCGGCCTGCACTACCTCCGCCCCGAGACCGCACAGGGCATCTTCCTCAACTTCGCCAACGTGGTCACCAGCCAGCGGATGAAGCCTCCGTTCGGGATCGCCCAGATCGGCAAGAGCTTCCGCAACGAGATCACCCCGGGCAACTTCATCTTCCGCACCCGCGAGTTCGAGCAGATGGAGATGGAGTTCTTCGTCAAGCCCGGCGAGGACGAGGAGTGGCACCAGTACTGGATCGACACGCGCCGGCAGTGGTACGTCGACCTGGGCATCAACCCCGACAACCTGCGCCTGTACGAGCACGCGAAGGAGAAGCTCAGCCACTACTCCAAGCGGACCGTCGACATCGAGTACCGCTTCAAGTTCGCGGGCTCGGAGTGGGGCGACCTGGAGGGCATCGCCAACCGCACCGA
>JBQCDC010000366.1:0-3013 GCA_051961575.1 Marmoricola sp. | reverse complement strand
CTGACCTCGGCTGGCTGCACTCGATGGCTCGGTCGCACGTCGATGACGCGCTGCAGCACCGACCGGTGCTGATCGCCAACGCGCTCGGGACGCCGCCGAACGACGTCATCGAGGAGTGTCACGCTGCCGGTCTCAAGGTCGCGGCGCTGGCGGGTGCGCCCAAGCACGCCCAGAGCCACGTCTCCAACGGCGTCGACATCATCATCGCCCAGGGCTACGAGGCGGGCGGCCACACCGGTGAGATCGCCTCGATGGTGCTCACGCCTGACATCGTCGACGCGGTCGGCCCGAACGTTCCGGTGCTCGGTGCCGGTGGCATCGGCTCGGGTCGTCAGATCGCAGCGTCGCTCGCGCTGGGCTCGCAGGGCGTCTGGACGGGCTCGATCTGGTTGGGCACCGAGGAGTACCGCAACCTGGCCTCCAACCAGGGCTGGGAGACCGCCTTCCTGCGTGCGACCTCGTCCGACACCGTGCGCACGCGCATCTACACCGGCAAGCCGGCTCGCCTGCTGAAGACGAAGTGGACGGAGGCGTGGGCTGAGGAGGGCGCTCCCCAGCCGCTCCCGATGCCGCTGCAGAACCTGTTGGTGGCCGATGCGCACAACCGGATCAATGCTTCGGGAGATCCCGACGTCATCTCGATGCCGGTGGGTCAGATCGTGGGTCGGATGAACGAGGTCCGTCCGGTGGCCGAGGTCATGAGGGACCTGATCGCCGAGTTCGAGGCAACGGTCAAGCACCTCAACTCATTGAGCTAGCGGACGAACCAACCGGTACCTCCGACGGGCACCTCGGCCTCGATCCTCGGGATGTTGTGGTCGTAGAACAGGCGGGCGCTGAGCTCGGCACGGCTCTGCACGCCGACCTTGGCGTAGCTCGTCTTGATGTAGCCGTCGACTGTGTGCGTGGACAAGCCGAGCACCCTGGCGATCTCGGCACGGCTGTGCCCCGCGGCGAGAAGCCGTGCCACTTCGCGCTCGCGCGGGCTCAGGGCATAGGCATCTGCGATCAGCTCGGCGAGCTCCAGGGGTCGGGTCGGTTCGAGGATCAGCGACAGCTGACCACCCAACCCGAGCTTCTCGGCGTGCAGCGTCAACCACTGGCCTCGGCGGGTGCGGAGCCGCATCCGTTCCCTCCGCATCGTCGACCCGGCCCGAACCGCCAGGCTTTGCAGGGCGAACGGCAGGTCGCCCTGGGGCGCTCGACCCTCGTCGATGTCGGCGAGCCAGTACTCAGCTGCCGTCGAGATGCTCGTCACCCGTAAAGAGTCGTCGAGGAGGACCAGGCCCGGCCCGCCGGCGGCCGTGGGCTCAGCGCCAACCTCGGCAAGGAGCAGCTCACGACGGATCGCCGAGGCTACGTCGCGTGTGACCTTCGCGACCGCGTCCGCCTCCTCGCGGTCGAAGTCGCGCTGTCCGACGTCACGGAACGCGATCAGCGCGCCCCAGAGTCCGCCATGCGCGGTGTAGGCCACACGGAGCTCGTGCGCGACGCCCGAGGGCTCGAGCACCTCGGTGTACCGCGTACTACGGCGCAGGTCGCCATCGGTGTCGGCACTGAGAACGGAGACCCGGCTGCGCTTGCGCGACAGCTCGTGCAGGGCCCCGACGTCCTCACCATGCACCTCGATCCTTGCGACGGCCGGGATGTAGTCGAACGGCAGTCCTTCGTCGTGGTAGCCGCCGGTCGGCAGAGCAGTCGCGGGATCCATCGTCAGGACGCACCAGCGATCGAACGGGATGTGCTCGCGGAGGGCGCTGGTGACGGCTCGCTCGACCCCGACCGCGCCCGCTGCCTCGCGGCACGCGGTGTCGACGGCTCGCGTCAACGCTCGGTGATCGACCACGACTTGAGTATGGCTCCGCACGGCCCACAGAGCATCCCCCCTGAAGCGGGGGATGGGTGTGCGCCGGAAGTCGGACGACGCTGGCGTCATGACGACAACCCATGGCCTGCTTGGGCAGGTGATCACGCCGGATCATCCCGAGTACGAGGATGCGCGTCGGCTGTGGAACGGGGCCATCGACAAGCGCCCAGCGTTCATCAGTCGCTGCCGAGATGCCCACGAGGTCGCCGCAGCGGTGAGATTCGCCGTCCGTCACGACCTTCCGCTGGCCGTCCGCGGCGGCGGGCACAGCATCCCCGGACACTCGGCGTGCGACGGTGGCCTCATCATCGACCAGAGCCTCATGAAGGATCGCCGCCTTTCTGGCGAGGTCGTCCACGTCGGTCCCGGTGAGCTGTGGGCGGAGCTGGACGCGACGACACAGGCTGTCGGGCGCGGAATCCCCGGTGGCGAGATCTCGGACACCGGCGTTGCCGGCCTGACGCTCGGCGGTGGCGTCGGGTGGCTGTCCCGCACCTACGGACTCGCGTGCGACAACCTGCTCGAGGCTGAGGTCGTGCTCGCCGACGGCAGCATCGTGACGACCTCGGACGACAAGGACCCCGACCTCATCTGGGGCCTTCGAGGCGGTGGCGGCAACTTCGGAGTCGTCACCCGCTTCACGTTCAGCCTGAACCCGATTCCGGTGCCCATGTTCGCCGGGTTCGTCATGCATCCGATCGCTCATGCCCGGGACGGACTGCGCCTGCTGCTCGACATTGCGAAGGACGCCCCCGACGAGCTCGGCCTCGCGGCAGCCTTCATCTGCGCGCCGCCCGCTCCGTTCGTCCCGGAGGAGCTGCACTTCACGCCGGTCGTTGCCCTGGCTGCGGCCTACGTTGGCCCGAGCGCCGAGGGCGCCGAGCGTGTCCGGCCGCTGCGAGAGCTCGAAGCGCCCATCGCCGACCTCTTCGGCGAGATGCCGTACACCGTTCTACAGTCGATGTTCGACGCTGGAGCGCCCCGCGGGTTGGCGAGCTATGCGAGCGGCGAGTGGCTCGATCCGCTCGATGACTCCGGAATCGACGCGTTCGTGTCGATCGCCGAAGCCGCGACCTCACCCCTGTCCCAGACGTTGCTTCGCGTGACGGGCGGCGTGATGAGCCGCATCCCCGAGGACGCCACGGC
>JBQCDC010000365.1:0-3991 GCA_051961575.1 Marmoricola sp. | reverse complement strand
CCGTGCGTGGGTTGTGCACAGCGGTCGGCTGTGACGATTTCCACGTTCTGAGCGTGCTCAGTTAGTCTTACGACCACTTCCCGAGCAATTTTGGGGAGTTCCTCCTGCCACGGAAAGTCCGTGGCCGCATGAGTCCGAAGGAGGTAGGCAATTTTGCGTGCCTACGAACTGATGGTCATCCTCGACCCGAACCTTGAGGAGCGCACCGTCGCCCCCTCGCTGGACACCTACCTCAACGTCGTTCGCAATGACGGTGGCACCGTCGAGAACGTTGACGTCTGGGGTCGCCGTCGTCTTGCATACGAAATCAAGAAGCACGCCGAGGGCATCTACGCGGTCATCTCGCTGAACGCGGAGCCGGCCACGGTGAAGGAACTCGATCGTCAGCTCACGCTGAACGAGGCGATCCTCCGCACCAAGGTCATCCGTCCCGACGCCCACTGATCTATCAACCGCTAAGTCGGAGGTAAAACATGGCAGGCGAAACCGTCATCACCGTGGTCGGCAATCTGGTCGACGACCCGGAACTGCGCTTCACCCCGTCCGGGGCTGCGGTCGCGAACTTCCGGATCGCATCCACGCCGCGCACCTTCGACCGTCAGACCAATGAGTGGAAGGACGGCGAAGCGCTGTTCCTCTCCTGCTCGGTGTGGCGACAGGCTGCGGAGAACGTCGCTGAGTCCCTGACCAAGGGCATGCGCGTCGTCGTCCAGGGTCGCTTGAAGCAGCGCTCCTACGAGGACCGTGAGGGTCAGCGCCGTACTGTCGTCGAGCTCGAGGTCGAGGAAGTCGGCCCGAGCCTGAAGTACGCGACCGCCAAGGTCACCCGCGCCTCGCGCGGCAGTGGCGGCGGCGGTGGCTACGGCGGCGGTGGCGAGGACCCGTGGGCGGCGTCGGCTCCGGCGGCAAACGCGGGCGCTCCCGCCCAGGCGCAGAGCGACCCGTGGGCCGCTCCGGCCGGCGGCGACGAGCCTCCGTTCTAAACCCCGGAGGTTGAGGAGCGGCGACGCCGCGTCACGAAACCTCCACACATCAACATCAACCGAAACCATTCCGGCCTTGCGGCCGGGCTCTGAAAGGAGAGCACCACAATGGCTAAGGCAGTGATTCGCAAGCCCAAGAAAAAGGTTTGCCAGTTCTGCAAGGAGAAGGCGACCGGTGTCGACTACAAGGACACCACGTTGCTTCGCAAGTTCATCTCGGACCGCGGCAAGATCCGCGCGCGTCGGGTGACCGGTAACTGCGTCCAGCACCAGCGCGACGTGGCGATCGCCGTCAAGAACGCTCGCGAGGTCGCTCTTCTCCCCTACACCTCCACCACGCGATAGAAAGGGCCAAGACCAATGAAGCTGATCTTGACTCAGGAAGTCGCTGGACTGGGTGCCGCTGGGGACGTCGTCGAGGTTCGTGACGGCTACGGCCGCAACTACCTCATCCCGCAGGGCTCGGCGATCCGCTGGACCAAGGGTGACGAGAAGACCATCGAGTCCATCAAGAAGGCCCGCTCGGCTCGCGCCGTGCGCGACGAGGCCCACGCCGCCGAGGTGAAGGCCAAGCTCGAGGCCACCACCTTCAACGTGAAGGTGCGCGCCGGCGAGGGTGGTCGTCTGTTCGGCTCGGTGTCGGTTGCCGACATCGCGTCGGCGATCAACGAGACCGCCGGTTCGGACCTCGTCGACAAGCGGACCATCGTGGTGAAGACCGCGATCCGCTCGCTCGGCCCCCACAGCGTCAGCGTCAAGCTGCACGACGACGTGGCCGCAGCGGTGAGCCTGAACGTGGTTTCCGCCTGAACCTCGGACGTTGAGGAGCGGCGATAGCCGCGTCACGAAACGTCTACGAACGGCCCGAGTGCCAGCGTCGCGCTGGCTACTCGGGCCGTTTTGCGTTCTCTCTCCGCGCTCGACGCCGTTCCCGCATCTCCTGGCGGAGCTTCTCGCGCTCGGCGCGGAACTCCTCCCAGTCGAGACGTCCCGCCGTACGCGCGTCGGCGGCCTCCTCGGGCGTGACCCAGACGCGGGGCCCGCGGCCGCCGAGCCACTCGCGCCGGTGATAGGTGAACAGCGCGACGATCAGGCAGATCTCCACGAGCCCGATCACGAGCTTCATGGTGTGTTCCATGCCCGTGACTCCGGCGCCGTAGACCACCGCCGGCAGAGCAGCGGCGGCGATGAATCCCCAGCGCAGGACCCCGAACCATCCGGCGATGCCACTCTCGCGCGGCTGGCGGTCAGCGGCTGCGTCGCCCACGGTCTTGCAGAAGAAGTAGCCGAACACCCACGACGGCAGCGCGACCAACCACTGCCACGACTGACTCACGCCGGGGTTGTACTGCGGCACCACGTAGTGGTTGACCTGCGGAAACCACATCGGCACCGACACGAGAAGTGCCACGACGGCCGCGCTGCGTGCAACCCGCAGATCGAGCTCCGTGTCCCGAGCCAGGCGCACCAGTCCGGACAGGACCAGCAGCCAGCCGACCGGCGGAGGCAGCGCGTCGTAGTAGTTCCAAACCGGGTGCGGATGCGCCGGAAAGTCAGCAGGAACCACGACGAGGATCAGACCCAGTCCGATTCGCTGCAGCGGTGACACGCTGGTCACCCTACCCATCGGTTCTTCAGTGCCAGATCGGCCTGTGTGTAACTAGGTTCAACTTGTGGTTTAAGGAGCGGTCAGGCGCTTTGTCGACTTAGAAATAGGCGCATCCCATATTGCGAAACGGTGAACACAGAGACACCAAGAAACTTTTACACACAGGCTGTGCGAGCGTGTTTCCGCAGGTCAGAGGCCGGTTTGGCGCAGAACTCAGAATGTTGTCCACAGCCGAATCGACAGGGTGTGGAGAGCGGTGGCGGCGTGTTGCACACGCAACCCCCACAATCCACAGGGCCTGTGGATAACCCACGATGACAGCGGCCGCCGCGAAGTCCTACTGTCTCTCGATCCCGCAAGAAAACACGCTCGTGAAAACCGTCGGTGCTCCCGCCTAGCGTGCCTTTCAAGCAGGACAGTTACGTGCAAGGGGCGGTGGGCTATCCCACCACGGAAATGACGGGTGGTAGCGGGTGAGCATCGACCTCGAGCCGTCGGGCGAGTGGTTCAACTCGTCCGGTCCGAGCACCTCGATCGCGCTGGATTTCGGCGGCAGTCCCTATGGCGACGGCCCCGGCAACCAGGAGCATTGGTCGGGCCGCACCCCGCCGCAGGACCAGGCGGCCGAGCAGTCGGTGCTCGGCGCGATGATGCTGTCCAAGGACGCCATCGCCGACGTCAACGAGCAGGTCAAGGGCAACGACTTCTACCTGCCCAGCCACGAGACCATCTACGAGGCGATCCTCGACCTCTACGGCAGTGGTGAGCCGGCCGACGCGCTGACGGTCGCCCGCGAGCTCGAGCGTCGCGGGGAGCTGCAGCGGGTGGGCGGCGCGCCCTACCTGCACACCTTGACCGCAGGCGTCCCGATCGCCGCCAACGCCGGCTACTACGCCGAGATCGTCCGCGAGAAGGCGATCCTGCGGCGGCTCGTCGAGGCCGGCACCAAGATCGCGCAGATGGGTTACGCCGGTCAGGGCGACGTCGACGACACGGTCGACCGCGCGCAGGCGGAGATCTACCAGATCACCGAGCGCCGCGCGAGCGAGGACTATGCGCCGCTGAGCGACATCATGCATTCGGTCGTCGACGAGATCGAGGCGATCAGCAACCACGACGGCACGCTGCGCGGTGTGCCCACTGGACTGACCGAGCTCGACGAGCTCACCAACGGTCTGCAGGCCGGCCAGATGGTCGTGGTCGCGGGTCGACCCGGTTCGGGCAAGTCGACGCTGGGCTTGGATTTCTGCCGCGCGGCTTCGATCCACAACAACCTGGCGTCGGTGATCTTCAGCCTGGAAATGGGGCGCAGCGAAATCTCCATGCGCCTGTTGTCGGCCGAGGCCCGCGTCTCGCTCTCGCACATCCGCAACGGCGGCATGACCGATGACGACTGGGC
>JBQCDC010000364.1:0-3305 GCA_051961575.1 Marmoricola sp. | reverse complement strand
TCATGATTCCGCTCGCCGGAGGGCCGCCATGCCGAGGCTGCTCGCGGAACTTGACGGTCTTCGCGTCCTCGGCGCTCGTGTTGCCACCGGTACCGGGTCTCTTCGTCGGCTTCTGCGGGCACTCGTGGGAGACGTGGCCGTACTCATCGCAGACGAAACACTGCAGCGGTCGGCGCCCCGCGCCAGCCTTGCCGCGCCCACCCGACCCAGATGCGGAGCCTGCCGATCGACTCGGCGACGCAGCCGCAATCCTGGCCTTACCCGCCGTGCCGGCGCTTGCCGAGGGAGAGGATCCGCGTAGTCCCTGGGCGACTCGGTCCTTGTAAGTCCTGGAGGTCCGAGAGGCCGCGCGCGCCGCCATGGCCGTGCGGTCGTCTCCGTCGAGGCGCGCCTCCGTGCGCTCATGGACATTGATGAACTTGTTGACCGAGAGCCAATCGATCTTCTCGGCATCCTTCAACTGTCCGCTTGCCTTCAGCGCGAGGACCGCGGCCTTGTACCGCGGCTGGAGGCGATCGAGGAGCATGTACGAGAACATGCGCGCCGAGGGCTTCTCCTTCGCCTGCTCGAGCAGCACGTTGAGCTTGCTGACCCGAGCGCGGTAGGCGTCGAACGACTCCTCCGCATCCTGCTGCAGCGTCGTCCATTGCGCGAGTAGCTCGCCGACGCTGTCCTGCTCCGTGCTCTGGAACTTCGTCTCGAGCCAGAGCCAGAGACCGTTCGCCCACCCGAGGGGAAGGTGCGCGACCTGGAGTCGCAGCTCGTCCGGCAGCGCGGAGTAGATCGTGCCGAAGGCGCGCGTCGACCGCTCGACCGTGGCGGAGACGAGCTTGCGCGCCTCCTTCACCTCCGCAGAGAGCGCCGCGGCGGTCTCCTTCGAGGCAGACTTCTTGTCGTCGCCGCTGCTGGTGCTGCTCCCATCGAGCGCCTGCGCCGCGGTGTCCTTGGTGTCCGTGACCGCGAGGAGGAGCGCGGCGTCGAACGCCTCCTGCTTCCAGGCCTCGTCGCGCGCGACCATCGCGCACCAGGCCGCCTCGGTGAGCGGCTTCGTGTGGATGCCATCGGCGCCCGTGCGCTGCAGATGGACGTCCATCAGGGGCTTCCATGCGGCGTATCCGACGCCGCCCGCCTGCAGGCGCGGGGCCTGCAGATGCGCGGCGATGCCGCCACCGCCGCCGCCGCCGCTTGCGCCGTGCGCACTCTTGTCCTCGCTGTTTAGGCTCATAACCTGTCGAATTGGCGTCCGTCGGTGAGACGGAGTGGAGCAGAGTGCAACGTTGTGTGTGTGTGTGTCCGGTTGAGAGACTGGCGTGCCGGTAGGCCTAGCAGCGCAGCGGGCGCGGCGCTGCGCAGGCGCTGACGTCACCGTCTCAGACGTTTCCCCTGAAACGCACCACAGTAGGTGAGATTGCCATTCCAACACCCCCCCTCAATCGCACCACTGTTCTTGATGTTGATACATATGTTCTCCATGCTTCTGAGTATCCTGGCGATGATGGGGGCGTAAGCCTGAGCGAAAAACTTCGGTCGTCTTTCGGGTCGTCTATCCGTTTCGGAGATGGTAGTAGGTGGGAACAAACACCAAGGATAGATGTTCAATATTAGTATCATCATACCTTCCCGTTTTGACGGTCCTTGTGTTATTCTTGATGGAGTTATTCGCGTTCTTCCTTTGGTCGGTGTGCCCAGTCAATGGTCGGCACGTAGAAAATCAGCGTCCCGCGAGGCCTCGCTGCCGCGCGCCGTAGGTCCGGCACAACGTCGAGCGTCGAGTGCGCGGGTGGGAGGAGGCATAGTACTCGAGTCCCTCCATCACGCGCGCTGACCTGCGCCTCGCTGCGGTGGTGTTTTGTGCCCTCTCCAGCGTGGGCAGGAGTCGAGTTCGCCGTCCGCCCTTCACTCCGATGAGAGACGCCACCGAGGGGATCGAGACGCGAGGAGGACGCCGAGATACCTCGAGGGGCACGAGAGGTCGATTGCCGTGCTTTCCAGGCCGAAAGGAGCAGAAACCGTGGAGATAATCGATTTCAACCGCGGCGTTCGCGCAGGAGGTCCGACCCGCACCCCGTTCGCTTCGCGTGGCCAGCAGGGGCACAGAGGACGTCTTGCTCACATACGCCGCTGGTACCTCCTCTCTTCGTGTCTCCTGTAGGTCCCTCCAAAGTCGCCGGTTCGCCCTGTTCTCGTGCTCTCTCGCACCGTGCGGCCGACGGAAGGGGGTCGCCGGGAGGGCACTTCGCGGGCATCGGCGCCGGAGGTGCCACACGCAGCGCACCGGGGGAGGACACCAAGAAGATCCATATTCGGTACCAGGAAGACGCGTTGAGAAGCGCAGAAGAGGCCGCGCGACGCTCCACGCACCCTGCGGCTCGCCTGTTGCTTCGCCTTCCAGCACCGTTGCGCCGGCTGCTTCGCCTGCGCGCCGCGCATGTTGCGCGCGACCCGAAATAAAGTCTGCCTTGCGTTTCAACACGTGGCCGTAACTGCCTTCGTCGATACAGAGCCCCGCTCTGCTTTCTCGAGAAGGTCCGGGCCCTCGGCCTCATCATCGCTCCTCACCGGATCCATCACCGTTTAAGGCTAGACTAGTACTTGGCACCTGGATGAGCGACTCTCGGCCCTTGAGGCCCTCGCTCAGATGAAGGGTGTTCCCTATATCCCAATGGGACTGTAATGACTGACAGGTTCTGGTCATTGCTGAGGGCACGAGGCACGAAGGCCTCAGGCATACGTTGACGCCACCTCTGATGGAACCGGTGCAGACGAGCAGGAGTCGGCAGTGATCGCCTCGAGTCGTTCTCTCTCCCGTCAGAGCGGTCAGGCGAGACCGCAGAGACAAGCCGAGAGAGGCGATTCGGGCATGGCACTGCCGTCGACCAAGACCTAGGCGAGTGGTCGAAGACTTCGCCGGACCGGGACCACCTCGGACACCAGACCTCAACGACCTTCGCCGAGGACCGAGAAGACGCGCAGAGCACCTGCAACGCGACTGCGATGACCATACAGTAGCGTCACTGACTTTGATTCTTCCTTGCTCTCGCCTATCGACGATGATGTACCCGGCCTCGTCGGTCTCGACCAACTCGCCGGCGCACCTTTCGCCGAGGGATTGGACTTACGAGGAGCAGCACCATGCCGCACCTCTGCCGAGAATGGACTTACGAGCAGGGCGTGTCACGTGCCCCGACTCTGCCAAGGACGCCTGAGGTCGTCGTTACTGCGACATGAGCTGCCGGCGGAACTGATGGAAGGCCGGCGCGGGTAGCGCCTTCGTGAAGATGTCCGCCTCCTGCTCGAGCGTCGGC
>JBQCDC010000363.1:0-2858 GCA_051961575.1 Marmoricola sp. | reverse complement strand
GCGTGCAGGATCCGGCCGCCGTCGAGCGGGAACCCGGGGATCAGGTTGAGCACGCCGATGGCCACGTTGGACCAGGCCAGTCCCTGGATGAGCACACCGAGGAAGCCCGGCGCGTCCAGGAAGGTCCCCCCGACCGCGATCGCACCGATAATCAACGACGTGAGCGGTCCGACCACCGCGATCTTGAAGCTGTCCATGGGCGAGTTGGCCTCGCCGTCCAGCGCGGTGAGACCACCGAGGAAGTTCAGGCTGATCCAGCGGACGGGCATGCCGAGGCGTCGAGCCATCAGGGCATGCGAGACCTCGTGCACGAAGATCGTGAGGTAGAGCGCCACCACGAAGATGAAGGCGGCGACATAGCGCCAGCCACCCAGTTTGAGGTCGCTGATCTGTGAGTTGCTGGCAAGCAGATAGCTGAGGATGGCCGCGATGATGAGCCACGACGGCTGCAGCAGGACGTCGACACCGAGGAACTTGCCGAGCCGGATGACACCGGGCGGATAGCCCCGGTCGTCGGTAGATTCCGGCGGCTGTTCAGGGGATGACACGTCACCCACGGTATCGGGCCGTGGTCTGTTCAGCCGTTTCTCGGAGCTCAGCCCAGGAGGTCGGGAGAACCGGCACGACGGCAGACCCCGGCCGCTCCTCCACGGCGACGTGCAGCGGCACGACGACGGTCGGGCATCCCGCGGCGATCGCCGACGTGCTGCCGGTCACCGAGTCCTCGATGGCGATGCAGACGCCCGGGTCGAGTTCCAACTGTGCGGCACCCTCGAGGTAGGGCTCGGGGTGCGGCTTGCCGTGAGCGACCTTCTCCCCCGTCACCACCGCGGCGAACGTGCCGGTCGGCAACGCCTCGATCACCGGCTCCACGAAGCGCTGGTACGACATGGTGACCATGCCGCACCGCACGCCCTCGCGGGCGAGGTCGGCGAGGAGCTCCCGCGCGCCGGGGCGCCACGGGATGTGCTCTCGCAATTGGGACACCACGTCGTCGAGCAGCCGGTCAACCACCTCCGCAGGCGTGAGTGGAATGCCGGTCCGCTCGATGATGTAACGCCCCGATTCGAGCAGGTCGTTCCCCACCAGCTCGAGCGCGTCCTCGTGACTCCAGGTGCCCCCGTAGGACTCGATCAGGCGGTACTCCGCCTTCATCCAGTAGGGCTCGGTGTCGACCAGCGTGCCGTCGAAGTCCCACAAAACGGCCTGGAAGGGATCAGTCCTCTGGGTCATAGCCGAGGTTGGCCGAGAGCCAGCGGTGCGCGGTGTTCAGATCCCAGCCCTTGCGCTCGGCGTATTCCGCGACCTGGTCCTGCGCCAGCCGACCGACCACGAAGTACTGCGCCTCCGGGTGCGCGAAGTACAGACCGCTCACGGCCGCGCCGGGCCACATCGCCATCGACTCGGTGAGCTCGATGCCGGTGTTCGCCTGCACGTCGAGCAACGACCAGATCGTCTGCTTCTCGGTGTGCTCCGGACAGGCCGGGTAGCCGGGCGCGGGACGGATGCCGCGGTACTTCTCAGCGATCAGCGCGTCGTTGTCGAGGTCCTCGCCGCTGGCGTAGGCCCAGAACTCGGTCCGCACCCGCTGGTGCATCCGTTCGGCGAAGGCCTCCGCGAGCCGGTCGGCGATCGACTCGAGCAGGATCGCCGAGTAGTCGTCGAGGGCAGCCTTGAACTCCGTGATCTTCTCCTGGCTGCCGAGGCCGGCGGTGACGGCGAAGGCACCCACGTAGTCCGAGAGCCCGGTCGACTTCGGCGCGACGAAGTCGGCGAGGGACTTGTTGGAGACACCCTCACGGTGCTCGCCCTGCTGCCGTAGGTGGTGCAGCGTGGCGACGACCTCGGACCGGCTCTCGTCGGCGTAGACCTCGGTGTCGTCACCGACCCCGTTGGCCGGGAACAGACCGATGACGCCGTTCGCGGTCAGCCACTTCTCCGCGATCAGGCGGTCCAGCATCTCCTGGGCGTCGTCGTAGAGCTTGCGAGCTGCCTCGCCCGTCGCCGGGTTGTTGAGGATGTCCGGGAACTTGCCCTTCATCTCCCAGGCGT
This sequence comes from Marmoricola sp., assembly GCA_051961575.1. Taxonomy (GTDB): domain Bacteria; phylum Actinomycetota; class Actinomycetes; order Propionibacteriales; family Nocardioidaceae; genus Marmoricola. Next base: position 806 of record JBQCDC010000363.1, on the reverse strand, counting down.
TGAAGAACGGCTGCCAGTCGATGAACTCACGCAACTCGGCGAGGTCGTAGTCCTTGAACACGCGCACGCCCTGGAAGGTCGGTGCGGGCGGCTCGTAGCCCTCCCACTCGATCTTGGGCGCGTTGGCGCGTGCCTGGTCGAGCGAGACCAGCGGGCGGTCGTGCTTGGCGGCATGCCGCTCACGCAACGCGTCGTAGTCAGCCTCGACCTCGGCGAGCAGCGCGGGACGTCGCTCGTCGGAGAGCAAGGTCGACGCGACCGGGACCGACCGTGACGCGTCCTTGACCCAGATCACCGGGTGGTCGTACTTCTTGTCCACCTTCACCGCCGTGTGAGCGCGCGAGGTCGTCGCACCACCGATCAGCAGCGGAATCGTGAAGCCCTGACGCTGCATCTCCGAGGCGACGTTGACCATCTCGTCGAGGCTCGGCGTGATCAGGCCGGAGAGGCCGATGATGTCGGCGTCGTGCTCCTTGGCGGCGTCGAGGATCTTCTGGGCAGGCACCATCACACCGAGGTCGATGACCTCGTAGTTGTTGCACTGCAACACCACGCCCACGATGTTCTTGCCGATGTCGTGGACGTCGCCCTTCACGGTCGCCATCACGATGGTGCCGTTGGTGTCCTTGGCGGTGGCGAGCTCGGGGTTGTCGAGCTTCTCCTGCTCGATGAACGGGATGAGGTAGGCCACGGCCTTCTTCATCACGCGAGCGGACTTCACCACCTGGGGCAGGAACATCTTGCCGGCGCCGAACAGGTCGCCGACGACGTTCATGCCGTCCATGAGCGGGCCTTCGATGACCTCG
>JBQCDC010000362.1:0-2177 GCA_051961575.1 Marmoricola sp. | reverse complement strand
ATCAGCATGGCCGCGACGAACAGGTTCAGGTACCCGAAGAAGCGACGGCGCCGCTCGTCGTGGGCCATGTAGCCGATCGAGTACACGTGGATCAGCGCGCCGACGCCGGTGATCAGCAGCACGAACAGCGCGGAGAGCTGGTCGTAGAGGATGTCGAAGTCGACGCGATAGCTGCCGCTTTCGAAGAAGGTCCAGAGGTGTTGGTGAACAGCCCGGTTGTCGTTGGACCGACCGAGGTCGGTGAAGAACAGGATCAGCCCCAGGACGAACGAGGCGATCACGACGCCGGTACCGAGAAGGTGGCCCCAGCGGTCGGTCCGTCGGCCACCGAGAAGCAAGACGACGGCACCCAGCACCGGCAGAGCGATCAGCACCCAGAGAAGGTTGAACACGCCGCTCGCCGTATTCGGCGACACCACCGGGATCGTGCCCGGGACGGTCGCGTGGGCGAGAGGCGTCAATGCGCTCAGAGCGATCACGTGCAACCCCTAGTACTTCAACAGGTTCGCGTCGTCGACCGAGGCCGAGCGTCGGGTGCGGAAGATGGTCATGATGATCGCCAGTCCGACGACGACCTCGGCGGCGGCGACGACCATGACGAAGAAGGCCGCCACCTGACCGGTGAGGTTGCCGTGCACGTGCGAGAACGTCGCCAGGGCGAGGTTGGTGGCGTTGAGCATGAGCTCGACGCACATGAACACCACGATGGCGTTGCGGCGGATCAGCACGCCGATCGCCCCGATGCTGAAGAGGATCGCGGAGAGCACGATGTAGGGCGTCGGGTTCACTTCTCATCCCCCACGATCTCGGCGACATCCTTCGCGGTCTCAGGTGTCGTGCGGACGGTCCCCTGGGCAGCCATCACACGCGAGACCGAGCCCTGTGCGGCGGTGCCGTCAGGCAACAGCGCGGGCGTGTCCACGGAGTTGGCTCGGGCGAACACGCCTGGTGGCGGCAGCGGCCCGAGGTGCTGGCCGGACTCCGCGAAGGCGCGAACCCGCTCGCGGGCCAGGTCGGCCTGCGACTTGCGCGGAGTGATGCGCTCGCGGTGGGCGAGCACCATCGCGCCGACGGCGGCCGTGATCAACAGTGCCGAGGTCGCCTCGAAGGCGAACACGTAGTTGTTGAAGAGCAGTCGCGCGAGCGCCGGCACGTTGCCGTTCTTGTTGGCCGCAGCCAGTCCCGTGCTCGGACCGACGGAGGTCTGCGCGACCGCGAGCACCAGCACGGCGCCGAACCCGAGACCGACGATCGCCGATGCCAGTCGGTGACCGCGAATGGTCTCGACCAGCGAATCGGACGAGTCGACGCCGACCAGCATCAGCACGAACAGGAACAGCATCAGGATCGCGCCGGTGTAGACGATGATCTGCACGACGAACAGGAACGGCGCATCGAGGCCGATGTAGAGAACGGCCAGCGAGATCATCACCACCGCGAGCAGCAGCGCCGAGTGCACGGCCTTGGGCGTGAAGATCACGCCGAGAGCGGCGAGCACCATCACCGGCGCCAGGATCCAGAAGGCGACCATCAGGCATCCGTCCTCTCGGACTCGCCGCGCAGACCGCGGAAGTAGTCACCCTCGTCGTCACCGAGCAGCATCGGATGCGGAGGTTGCTCCATGCCGGGCAGGAGCGGCGCGAGTAGGTCGGATTTCTCGTAGATCAGCGATTCCCGGCTGTCGTCAGCGAGCTCGTACTCGTTGGTCATCGTGAGCGCACGCGTCGGGCAGGCCTCGATGCAGAGTCCGCAGAGGATGCAGCGCAGGTAGTTGATCTGGTAGACGCGACCGTAGCGCTCGCCGGGCGAGAACCGCTGGCTCTGGCCATCCGCGTCGGGCTCATCGGAGTTCGACGCGCCCTCGACGTAGATCGCATCGGCCGGGCACGACCAGGCGCACAGCTCGCAGCCCACGCATTTCTCGAGTCCGTCCGGCCACCGGTTGAGCTGGTGGCGGCCGTGGAAGCGAGGAGCCGTCGGCTTCTTCTCGAACGGGTACTCCTCGGTGACAACCTTGCGGAACATCGTCCGGAAGGTCACACCGAAGCCCGCGATGGGATCCCACAGCTGGGCCTTCAGGCTGTCCTTCTCGCTCATGCGTCCGCCCCCTTTCGGATCGAGCTCGCCATGACGGAGGACTGCGGCGGCACCGGGTATCCACCGGCGAAGGCGTCGAA
>JBQCDC010000361.1:0-6094 GCA_051961575.1 Marmoricola sp. | reverse complement strand
GGGCGGCACACAGGGCTTTATGGGTAGGGCTGTGCTCGCCGAACCCAGCCGAGGGCGACCCCCACCGACCCTCAGTCGAACGAAACACCCTCAAAGTCAGCAGGCGAATACTCCTTCGGTTCAACCAAAACCATCCAGTTGCCGCTGTTGTCGCGCATGAGGGCTTCGACGCCGTACGGGCGGTCGGCGGGTTCTTGGAGGAAGGTGACGCCCTTGGCGCTGAGGGTTTCGTAGGCCTTGCGGCAATCGTCTACGCGGAGGCCGACGCCGGGGAGGCCTCCTTCTGCTTGAGCTCGCTGCATGGCGGCGACGAGGTCGTCCGACATGGGCGGGCCGGGGCTGGCCAGGTGGAGGGTCAGCTCCGGCTGGTTCGGGTGGCTGACGGTGACCCAGCGGTAGTCGGGGCCTAGCTGGATATCGTCCTTGGCGTCGAAGCCGAGGACGTCGGTGTAGAAGGCGAGGGACTCGTCGAGATCCTTGACGAAGACCGAGATGAGGCTGACGTTGGTAATCATGGTTCGACCGTAGGCGTCAGGGGTTGTCGGTGGCTTCTCCCCGATTGCTCTTCTGCTCGACGAGCCCAGCCATGAAGACGAAGCACCCGGGGATGTGCGGAGCTCCCGCCTCGGCATAGCGACGCTGGAATCCGCTCGGGGTCTCGCCGGTGATCTCGGTGAACCTCGCGCTGAACGAGCCGAGCGAGGTGTAGCCGACAGCGAAGCAGACCTCGGTGACCGTGAGGTTGGAGGTGCGGAGCAGGTCCTGGGCGCGTTCGATGCGGCGCTCGGACAGGTAGGCCGCCGGCGTGCGGCCGTAGACCTTCGCGAAGCTCCTGAGGAAGTGGTACTTGCTCATGCCGGCCAGCTCGGCGAGCGCGTCGAGGTCTGCGCCGTCGACGAAGTGGCGGTCGAGGTGGTCGCGGGCCCGGCGAAGATGGATCAGGAGATCGCCGGGCACGCGCACTCCAGACATGCCCTCGAGGTTAGCCGCGTTCGTATCGATCCGCGTTCGCGTGGATGGCGTCGCGGCAGTACTGCGCCAACCCTGGAAGCCCGAAGGCCTCGTCGTAGTTCGCGACATAGCGCGGGTCGCTGACGTAGAGATCGCCGAGGTTCCGGTGGAAGTCGTGCGAGCACTCGTAGAACCAGCGGTTCACCTGCAGGCGATGGAGCTCGGCGGCATCCATGGCTTCCACGGAGTCGGCGGGTAGCCCGGAACGGTAGGCATCGCTCAGCGCCTTCTCGACGGCCTCACCGTCGGCCTTGATCTGCGCCCACTGAGCCTTGGTGTACGTCGCGGTGCGCCGCTGAGACTCCTTCCAGGCGTCGGTCTCGCCCCACTTGGCTTCCGCTTCGGCTTGGTAGTCGTCGAAGCCGTCTCCGAAGAGCTCGCGCATGTCGTCGTCGGTCATCGGTTGGTTGTTCATTTCCTTCTCCAGCGCGTTGTCGATAGCCGCGACGAGTTCGCGCATCTCGTCGAGCCGGGCTATGACGCGGTCCTTCTGGCGACGAAGGTGGTCGATCGCATCTCCGTCTTCGAGCAGCCGGCGGATCTCGTGCAGGGGCATCTCGAGACGGCGATACACGACGACCTGCTGGAGCCGCATCAGGTCCTGCGCGGTGTACAGCCGATAGCCCGCCACAGAACGCTCACTCGGCTGCAGCAGCCCGGTCTCGTCGTAGTGATGGAGCGTTCGGACGGTGAGCCCGAAGCGCGCCGCCACTTCACCGACGGTGAGAGTCTCGTCCACCCAGGTCTCCTGACTGGTCCACGTCATGTCGACCAGGCTGGGCCCTCACGTCACGTCAGGGTCAAGCCGCATGACTGCGGTCAACGATTGAAGAGTTCTTCGACCTCGGGTTGGTCGAAGAAGGCCTCGACCCGGCTGCGCACCATGGCTTCCACTTGCTCCGTCTTCAGCGCGGCGCCGCAGACCGACATCGCCAGGCTGTGAACGTGATCGATCAGGAGGTCGCGGTCCACGTCGAAGTCGTTGATGAGCTCCGCCACCGGGAGTGCTCCGTAGCGCGCATAGATCGAGTCGACGACCCGTCGCGCCAAGTCCGCCGCTCCGTCCGTGGCCACGGCGGTGGCGACCATCGCACGCACCGCGTCCGCGAGGCGCGACGCGTCCTCTCGATCCACCGTTCCCTCAAGGCCGGTGAGCGGCTGGTCGGCGACGGTGTCCCAGATCTCGAGGATGGCTTCGCGGGTGTTGGGATCGCGGACGATGTCCATGGCGATCGCGTTGAGCTTGCGCACGGCGAAGGCGGCACTCTTGCCTGCGGTGTCGCCGAGGACCGCCTCGAACTGCTTGTCGGCCGCGCTCACGACCTTGGCGGCCGCGCTCGTGCCGAAGGAGACGAGAGCTCCGAGGCCGGGCACCTTGTCGGCTACCGCCTGGTTGGCCGCCATGACCTCGCCCACGATCCGACCGATGAAGCGCGACGCGAGCGCGCCGACCAAGGGACCACTGGTGAGGTCGTCGAGCGCTGCTTCGAGCAGTCGCGCGTGGCTCAGCGCCTCGTCGAGGACCGCCTCGAGCTGGTCACGGTCCACGAACTCGCTGGGTGTGACGACCTTGCTTGGCCCGGCGAAGGCGACGTCGAGAACCGCCTCGACCATCTCGCCCGCTCCAGCGCTCGCTGGGACGGTCGCGCGCACCTGTGAGATCACTTCGACGACCACGTCCGGGGGCACACACTCCGCGAGCGTGACGCTCTCGGCGATCTTCAGGAGGTTCTCGACGACGTCGGCGACAGCGTCTCGGCTGATCGCGCCGAGCTCCTCGACGACGTAGGCGGTCTGGGCCTCGATCAGCGCTTCGACTACAGGCGGTCGGCTCACTCCTGAAGCATAGGAGTCGCCGATTCCGCCAACACAGGCGCCGCTTTGTAGCATCGTGGTCGTGACCGATGTGACCACAGTTCTGAGTGCCGATGGCGTCGATCGCGCGGCGGAAGAGCTCAGGCACATCGTCCGAAGGACGCCTCTGGAGCTGAGCGCCCGTTTGAGCGATGAGGTCGGCGCTCGCGTGGTGCTCAAGCGTGAGGATCTCCAGGCGGTCCGCTCCTACAAGATCCGGGGCGCGCACTACCTGATCGCCTCGCTCTCGCCGGAGGAGCGGGCGCGCGGCGTCGTCTGCGCGAGCGCCGGCAACCATGCGCAGGGAGTCGCGAGCAGCTGCGCCGAGCTCGGTATCCAGGCACGCATCTACGTCCCCGGCAACACCCCGCGACAGAAGCGGCAGCGCATCCTCGCCCTCGGCGGCGCGCATGTGGAGCTCATTGTCGGCGGCAGCACGTTCGACGCAGCGAGCCAAGCGGCCCGAGAGGATGTGGCCCAAACCGGGGCCATCTACGTGCCGGCCTTCGACGCGGAGTTCACCATCTTGGGGCAGGGCACCGTCGCGCCGGAGATCGCCGAGCAGGCCGGCCCTGCGTTGCACACGGTGGTGGTCCCGGTCGGCGGCGGAGGTCTGATCGCAGGAATGGCGGTCTGGCTGCGGGCGCATCGCCCCGAGGTGCGGATCGTGGGGGTGGAGCCGGCGGGAGCGGCGTCCATGACGGCCGCGCTGGAAGCGGGCGGACCTGTCGACCTGACCGAGATGGACAGCTTCGTGGACGGCGCGGCCGTCGGTCGCGTCGGAACTCTGACCTATCCGGTGGTGCGTGACCTGGTCGACGAGATCGTCACGGTGAGCGAAGGTGCCGTCTGCACCGAGATGCTGTCGCTCTACCAGGTCGAGGGCGTCATCGCCGAGCCTGCGGGCGCCCTCGCGTCGGCCGCGGTTCGCAAGATGGCCGGGACCTTCCCGCCCGAGGCGGTGGTGGCCTGTGTGGTTTCCGGCGGCAACAACGACGTCAGCCGCTACGCGGAGATCCTCGAGCGATCCCTGATCCACGAAGGTCTGCGGCACTACTTCCTGGTCACGTTCCCGCAGGAGCCGGGCGCCCTTCGCCGCTTCCTCGACGAGGTGCTCAGCGACGGTGAGGACATCGTCGTGTTCGAATACGTCAAGAAGAACAACCGCGACACCGGCCCAGCGCTTGTCGGCCTCGAGCTCGAGAAGGCGTCGGACCTCGCGGGTCTTCTGCAGCGGATGGAGCAGAGTCCGCTCCGAATCGAGCAACTGCCGCCCGGTTCGCCCACCTTCAGGTTCCTGACCTGATTCGCTGATGGAGAAGCATCTGCCACCCGCTCGACCCGATGAGCGATTCACCGACGACGGTCGCCGCGTTCGCGAGGTCGTGAGCTATGCCCGCCGGGGCAGCCGATTCACGGATCGCCAGCAGCGCGCCTGGGACGCGCACGCTCAGGACTGGGTGATCCCCGACGACGAAGCCCTCCAGGGCATCGACCTCGAACGGTGGTTCGGGCGCGATGCCCCCTTGGTCGTGGAGATCGGTTCGGGCATCGGCGAGGCGACCGCCGCCTTGGCCGCGGCCCGCCCCGACATGAACGTCCTCGCCTTCGAGGTCTGGCGCCCCGGGGTCGCCGAGACCCTGGGTCGTGCCGCCGACCTGGGCGCGACCAACCTCCGCGTCGTGTCGATCGATGCGGCCTGGGCGTTCCGGAACGTGATCGCGCCCGCGTCGATCACGGAGCTCTGGACGTTCTACCCGGACCCATGGCACAAGAAGCGCCATCACAAGCGCCGCCTCATCACCGACGAGTTCGCCGACCTGGTCGTCTCGCGCCTCCTGCCCGGAGCGGTCTGGCGTCTCGCCACCGACTGGGCCGACTATGCCCACCAGATCGAGGACGTGCTCGACCGCAACGACAGCCTCGAGGGCGGCCCCACCGAGCGCTGGGCCGAGCGTCCGTCCACGCGCTTCGAGCGCCGCGGCATCGCGGCCGGGCGGGACTTCCACGACTTCACCTATCGACGCGCGGGCTGACGGCATGATCCTCGAGACGATCAGCACGGCTCACCTCATCCGTGACGGAGTGGCGATCGTTCTCATCGCGATGATCACGGCGGCGGCCGCGAGAACCACCCACATCGCGCTCGGATGGGCCTCGGTCACCGCGATCCTCCGAGCGATGCTCCAGCTCGCGGTGATCGCGCTGGCGCTGCGGGGCATCCTCTCCGCGCCGGCGACCGTGATCGTGTTCGTCCTCGTCATGCTCGGCACCGCCTCGTGGACCGCGGGCGGCAGGGTCGGGGAGCTCTGGCAGGGTCGGCGAGCGGCGGCCCTCGGAGTTCTGGTCGGGTCCTCCGTCGCGGTGACGCTGGTGTTCGTGCTCCAGCTGGTTCCGTTCGGTGTCCGCTACATCGTGGCGGTCGGCGGCATCGTCATCGGCAACGCGATGTCCGCGGCCACGCTGGCCGGACGCAACTTCCTACGCTCCGCTCGTGCCCGACACGGCGAGATCGAGGGCTGGCTGGCCCTCGGAGCCGCGCCGCCACGAGCGGTGCAGGACATCGTGCGCGACTCCGTCCGCGAGTCGTTGTTGGCCCACCTCGACCAGACGCGCGCGACGGGTCTGGTGACCCTTCCGGGAGCGTTCGTGGGCGCCTTGTTCGGCGGATTGGACCCGGTTTCGGCCGCCGTCTTCCAGCTCACGGTCCTGTCCGCCGTCGCCCTGGCGATGCTGATCAGTGCCCTCGTCGTGACGCATTGGGTCGCCCAAGCGCCGGTCCTGCCGGAGCCGACGGCTTGAGGACGCCGTCGGATTTGGCGGTTCGCCCGCCTATCTGACAAGATATTCCGGTTGCTCCGGCGGGATCGCTGGGGCGCGGACATTGACTCTTGAACAGGTTCTCCGATCGCGACGCTCGTCGTCGCTGGCGGTAGCCCGCGTCTTTGCCCGCGCCGCACCTGAGATCCCGTTCCGCCCGAGCCCCAGCAGGGGAGCGGGCATCTAAACCAGACAACGACTCGCGCCGAGGCGCGTGGCGCATGCGAAGAGCGCGCGACACGCCCGACCGCGGGGGTCGGCGAGACGAGAAGGACGTGCTGATGGCGGGACAGAAGATCCGCATCAGGCTCAAGGCCTATGACCACGAGGTGATCGACACCTCGGCGCGCAAGATCGTGGACACCGTGACTCGCACGGGTGCCAAGGTCGCAGGCCCGGTGCCGCTGCC
>JBQCDC010000360.1:0-3488 GCA_051961575.1 Marmoricola sp. | reverse complement strand
AATGTCGCCGGCGTTGTTCAGTTCGGACGGTTCGAGAACATCACCGAGGCCGAGTATGACCGCGTGCACGCGATCGACCTCAAGGGTCCGTTCCTGACGATCCAGGCCTCGCTGCCGCTGCTCAAGGCGGCGAAGGGTTGCGTGGTGAACGTGTCCTCGGTGGCCGGTAACATCGGTCAGCCGTACTCGGCCGCCTATTCCGCTGCCAAGGGTGGCGTCACGTTGCTGACCAAGGCGCTCGCGATGGAGCTCTCGGAGTTCGAGGTGCGGGTCAACGCCCTGTGCCCCGGAACGGTCGACACGCCCCTGGTTGCTGGTGTGGCCGCGAACTTCCCACCCGACGTGAACCCGCGCATCGCCGACCGGCTCCTGTCGCTGCTGCCCGGCTCGGCTATCACGCCGCGTGAGGCCGCCGAGGCGATTGCCTTCCTCGCCTCACCCACCGCGCGGATGATCACCGGCGAGATCATGGCCATGGACGGCGGGATGAGCTAGCTCGAAATCGATTGGCCCGACCAGCGGTCGGACCTCTACGGTCGCAGGATGCTCGCTGCCGCCGTCGCCGGATTCTTCACGATGCTCTCGCTCATCGTGGCCATCGGCGCGCAGAACGCGTATGTGTTGCGGCAGGGCATCCTGCGTTCGCACGTCGGCGCCGTGGTCGCGATCTGTGCGGTGTCGGACGTCGTGCTGATCTTCGCGGGTGTGAGTGGGATCGGCGCGGTCGTCGGTCGCAGTGGCGTGCTGCTCGATGTGGTCCGCTGGTTCGGCGTCGCCTTCCTGCTCTGGTACGCCGTGGCCGCGTTGCGGCGCGCCCGCCACGCTGAATCGCTGTCGGCGAATGGCGGAGCGGTGGTCGAGCCGCGCCGCGAGGTCCTGGGTCGAGTCGTGGCACTCACCTGGCTGAACCCGCACGTCTACCTCGACACGGTGTTGTTGATCGGGTCGATCGCGGCCACCCACGACGACGTCTCGGGCGGCCGCTGGTGGTTCGGCATCGGCGCCGGACTGGGCAGCGTGCTGTGGTTCAACGGCCTCGGCTTCGGCGCGACGCGTCTGGCACCCGTGCTCAGGCGCCCGCGGGCCTGGCAGATTCTCGAGGTCGCCATCGCCGCCACGATGATCCTCGTCGCAGTGAAGCTAGCCCTCGGCTAGAGCTCGAGCGGGAGGCCGAACGAGGCGAAGCAGTCGGCCTCGAATCGGATCGACTCGCGGATCCGATCGCCGGCCAGCCTGAGCACGAACAGCCCCGACGCGCGCCAGACCTTCTCCGAGTCCTGTCGGTAGGCGCCGAACGCTGGCTGTCCGTTCGCGCGGGTCGGGATCAGGCGGCAGTCGCGCCCGGGCACGAGCAGCATCCGCATGAAAGCCGTGGCCGCCGGGATGCCCTCGTACTCCTCGGCCAACGGCGGCATCGCGATGAACACGTCGTCGGTGAACAGCGCGACGAGCGCGGGCAGGTCGGAACTCTCGAAAGCGCGAGCGAAGCGACTGACGACCTCGCGCTCCTCGGCCGAATCGGGAAGCGGCGCCGCCGTGTCCGAGGTGCGATGCGCCTTCGCCAGGTTGGTCCTCGCGCGGACCAGGGAGTTGTTGACCGATGCAACGGTGACGTTGAGCATGTCGGCGACGTCGTTCGCGGGGAAGCCGAGGACATCGCGGAGGACGAGAACCGCGAGCTGCCGCGGTGGCAGCAGCTGCAGCGCGGTCACGAACGCCAGGGAGATCGACTCGGTCTGCTCGTAGCGCGCCTCCGGACCGATCGGGAGCTCGGTGGCGCTGTCGATCGGGTTCGGGTAGGCGCCGAGCCACGGCACTTCGCCGCGACGGGTGGGCATCGGTGGCTCGAGCCCCGGAATGTCCCAGGCCTTCGCAGGTCGCCTCCGTTGGGCACGCAGTGCGTTGAGGCAGGTGTTCGTGGCGATGCGGTACAGCCAGGTGCGCAGCGAGGCCTGCTCGCTGAAGCCGGCGAGGCCCTTCCAAGCCGACACCAGCGTTTCCTGGAGCGCGTCCTCGGCGTCCGGAACGGATCCGAGCATCCGATAGCAGTGTGCGTGCAGCTCGCGGAAGTGCGGTTCGGTCAGGGCTCGGAACGCGTCCTCGTCGCCGCGCCGCGCTCTTGCAATCAGACTCGTCGCCACGTCACGCGCCTTTCGTCGGGGTCCTACTTGTGTTGACACCGCTGGCGCTTGAAACTCATCGCTCGCGACGTGATGAGTTTCCCCAGGCTCCGGTGTCTACACCCATGGCAACGCAACCATCAACGAAAGGGCAGTGCCATGGGCAAGATCATCATCAGCGAGAACATCACCCTCGACGGCATCGTCGAGGACCCGACGGGCGGCGAGGGTCTGCGCAACGGTGGCTGGTTCGAGTCGGCCATGACGGTCGACCGGGAGCCGTGGGCCGCTGTCGAGTTCGCCGAGGCGCGCGCCGCCTCGGCCCTGCTGCTCGGGCGCGGCACCGACCACTACTTCGGTCAGCGCTGGAACGACCTTCCGGGTGAGTGGGCGGACACGCTCCGCGCGCTCCCCAAGTACGTGGTCTCCTCAACGCTGACCGAGACGGTCTGGAAGAACGGGACGGTCCTCAGCGGAGACGTGGTCGAAGAGGCCAAGCTACTCAAGGACCGGATTGACGGCGAGATCGTGGTCTACGGAAGCCGGCCCCTGGTGCGGACCCTGCTGCAGAACGACCTCGTCGACGAGCTGCGGCTGTTCGTCTTCCCGGTGATCGTCGGCGAGGGCGAGCCGCTCTTCGCCGCACTCGGCGTCAACGTCACGCTGCGCCGCCGGCAGATGGAGAAGGTCGGGGAGGCGCTCATCCATCAGATCTACGAGGTCGTGCGCTGATCCTCCGCGGCGCTTCGGCACAATGAGCGCGTGCTGCAGCGACTCGGCCTGGGGGCTCCGATCCAGAAGTGGGCTGCCGGTCTCGGAGTCGTACTTGTTCTTGCGGTTCTGATCGGCATCGTCCGCACCAGCTCCGACCATTCGCGCCGCCCTGCAGTCTCGGTCACCTCTCGCGACACACTCGCTCTTCTGGCGACCCTGCCCACCAAGGGCAGGGCGCCGAAGACGGGGTACACGCGGGCGCAATTCGGTCAGGCGTGGAGTGACGACGTGTCCGTAGCCGACGGACACAACGGATGCGACACCCGTAACGACATCCTGAAGCGGGACCTCGTGGCGGTCACCTTCCGCGCGGGCAGCGACTGCGTGGTCGCCTCCGGGGTGCTTCACGACGTGTACACGGGGAAGACGATCGAGTTCGTCCGAGGTGCCGGCACGAGTACCGCCGTTCAGATCGACCACATGGTCGCTCTGTCGGACGCCTGGCAGACCGGTGCGCAGCTGCTCACCCGCCAGCAGCGCACCAACCTTGCGAACGATCCGCTGAACCTGCAGGCCGTGGACGGCCCCACCAACGAGGCCAAGGGCGACAGCGACGCGGCGACCTGGCTGCCGCCGAACAAGGCCTACCGCTGC
>JBQCDC010000359.1:0-5031 GCA_051961575.1 Marmoricola sp. | reverse complement strand
GGGCCGATCTTGGCGAGCTGCGCGGCGAGGGTCGCCGAGGTCGGCGGCGCCACCGCGCTGCCCAGGCCGTCGAGCGAGAACATGCTGGTTCCGGTCTTGCCCGCACCCTCATGACCCCACCAGCCGTTGCTGATCGCGTTGGCCGGGTTGGCGGTGAAGGAACCGGTCTCGATGAACGCCTGGACCGGCGAGGCCGGGGCGGCGATCGCGGGGGCGGTCATGCCCAGACCGGTGGCGGTCAGCGCAAGCGCGACCGTACCTGTCACGAGCTTCGCCGACATCCGTCGACGTACTTGCCAGATGGGGAACATGTCAAACCTTTCCGAACTGTGAGCGTGACTTCAGGGGACGTGATGAGTGCGTGCATGGCATGAACGCAGGACGAAATCTGGAGGCCGCAACGGGGCTCATGAGGCACCGCCCGCGGACTGCCGGCGCCAGAAGACCCAGCCGGCGCCGGAACCACCGATGACGACCACGGCGACGAGCGCCCATATCCAGCCGTCGCCGCTGCCTCCGCTCCCCGATCCGTTGCCCGAGGACCCAGAGGAGGGGCCGGCGGCAGCTGCCGACGTCCCGCCGGTGGACGGCGACGCCGAGGCGGAGGGCTTGACCTTGCTGGCGGGAACGGGGTGGAACCCGGCGGAGGCCGGAGGAAGTCCGTTGACCAGCTTCGAGCCCTCGCCCGGGCTGGCGGTCAGCACCCGATACCCGGCTGAGCTCTCGACGGGGTTCCCCGGCTTGGCGATGGTCTCGAGGGTCAACCAGGCCGAGATGGCGCGACCGTCAGGGCCGACCTTCACCTTCGGCTCGAGCTCGTCGTTGTAGCCGTCGGAGACATACAGAACGACGCTCACCTTGGTACCTGCCGGCCAAGTGTTGAGGATCGAGGTGCCCTCGGGCGTCGCGGAGACGGCGTTGCTGGAGACGTCGTGGAGGACGAGCTTGGAGTCGAACGCCTGCACCGGTCGACCGGCGTGCCAGTACTTGTCCCACTGCTGCTGCGTCGAGACGAACGACCCGTTATACGCGGACTTGCCGCCGCCGACACCCGAGCCCATGCCCATGTCGGTCCACCACTTGAAGGCCTGTCCGGCGGTCTCGCCGGCGTGGACGAACGGTCGCTCGGTCGACCCGTCCTTGGACGCCAGCACGAAGGCGACGCGCAGGCTGTTGAAGGAACCGCCGTCGGACATCGCTTTGTGCAGAGCCGCGAGCGACTCGGTGGTGACGACGCCCTGTTTGTCGGCAGCGTTCAGCGACACGTAGGTCGAGCCCGTGTGGAAGCCACCCTCGTGACCCCACCAACCCTTGACCAACGCGTAGCCGGGGTCTCCCAGCGGACCCTTGGTTCCGGTCTCGAGAATCACCTCGGCGGCGGATCCCCTGGGAATGGCCGCAGAGGCGGTCAAGGTGGACGCTCCCACGAGGCCGGCGACCAGCATGATGGCGACGACGACGCGCTTCGTGACGCTCATGCCCGGCCACCCTTGCCCGCCAACACGGTGGCCTTGGCCTTGGCGCCCTTCTGCTTGTTACTGCGGGTCCCCTTCACGGGAGGGTGGGCCTTGCGGTGCTTGCGCCAGCGGAGATAGCCCCACCCGATCAGCAGGAGCAGCAGGATCACCACGATGATGATCACGATCAGGATCCACGGCACCGGCCAGAGGCTGATGCTCTGCGAGCCGGGCGCGGTGGTGAGCGTGAGGGTCGTGTCCACCGGCGTGGCGAAGGCACTGGCCGTGACGTGCCAGGGACCGAAGCCGAAGACTCCGGGCAGCGTCTGGGACACATTGATCTTGCTGCCGGGGAATACGTTCGTGATCTCGCCGGGATAGCTCTGGATCGCGTGCAGGAACCAGCGCGATGTGTTGATTAAATTCGAGACGTTCACGCGGACGTTGCCCGTGTTGGTCACCGTGTAGGTGACCGTGTAGCGGCTAGTGCCGCCCGCGCTGCCGGGCTCGTTCCAGTGGGCCTTGAGGTTGCTCACCTGCACGCCACTGTGAAGCGGCCCCGTGAGGTGGACGTAGACCGCGACCCCGAGTCGCTGCTGCAGCGTGACGTTGGCGCCGACGGCGTTCTTCGCCTTCGCATCCAGCTCCGCCATGATCGCGGCGGCGTGGTCGCCGGGAGTCGCGTTGAAGGGGACCCGGCCCTCGATCGGGATCAGGAGTCGGCCAGGGACGTTGCGATTGCCCGCACCGGCATGGCTCCCGGGAACCGTGACCACGAGACTCTTCCGGCCGCCCTTGAGCGTGAACCACGATCCGGCGGCCGTCAGCTTCTGGTTCTTCAGCGACAGCTGGAAGTTGTTCGAGCCGTTCTGCACGGCGTCGGCCGGGTAGACGGTCAACGTCACCGGCTTGCGGCTGTCGTTGAGCAGCGCGACGTCGTCACGGATGACGCCGCCCGCGGCACTGAGGGCGGAGATGTAGGGGCGACCGTCGACGTAGTGGTCACTCGGGACCGGAGCCGCCGGCCCGATTCCGAAGGTGAGCCGCTTCGCGTTCGACGGCGACGGCGTGGTGCGTGTACCCGACGGCGAGGCGGTCGGGCTGGGGTTGGTGGAGGGACCGCTGACGGGTCGGGCAAGGGCAGGCGCGGCAAACGCGGCCATGCCCACGAGGGCGGCCGCGAGCAACGCGATCAAGGTACGAATGAAGGGGCGCATGGGGGCTCTCTGTTCAAGGGGTTGAACGCGTGTGGGGCGGCGTGCGGGTGGGACGGATGCCGAAACACCCGTCCCACCGCGAGTGACGCGTCCGTCGCTCGCCGCCCCCAGGCGGTCTTGCACTACTACTGCGACAGCACCGTGAAGGTGACTGTTCCGGCGTAGTGGCCGGCCATGGTGTCGACCGGAGCCACCACCGTGAGGGTGCCGCCGAAGGTCCACGAGCCGACACCGTGAGCGGTGTGGGCCAGGGTCTTCGCCGGGGTACCCGCGAGGCCGAGCGTGCCGGTGGCCGACGGCTCAACAGCCGCGCCGACCGCAGTCGCGCCAGCCGCGGCGGCCGCGAACCAGTTGGTGAAGTTCACCGAGCCACCGGTCGGCTGCTGAGCGATCGTCATGTTGGTGATGCCGACGTTCTCAGCGTTGATGACGGCCGAGCCGCTCGTGCCGCCGACCAGGTTGCTCGACTGAGCGGTCAGCGTCCACGGCAGGTCGCCAGCGCGGGTGTCCGTGATGGCGATGTTGCCGAAGGTCGTGCTGCCCGTGTAACCCGTGGTCGGGTCAGCGTTCGGGGCCAGCGTGCCGACGTTCAACGGAGCGGCGGTGGTGTACGGCGTCTGGATCGTCAACGTACCGGCCGGGATGTCGGCGGTGACGTTACCGGTCGCGGTCGGGTTCGCCGACGGTGCGATCGTGAAGGACGACGTGGTGAAGTTCGAGCCCTGGTAGTTGGTGGTGTCGTTGGGCGTGAAGACGGCCTGGACGGTCCAGCTACCTGCGGCGTTGAACGTCGTGTTCAGCGTGGCCACACCGGAGGTGTCCGTGGCGATGTTGCTGCCGAGGACGGTCGGAGTGGTGCTTCCGTTGAAGAAGCCGTTGAACGTCACCTTGCCGGGAACCGCGGTCATCGTGCTGTCACCGGTCTTGAAGGCGTGCGCCGTCAAGGTGACCGAGTCACCCGCGTGAACCGTCACCGTGGAGTTGGTGGCGTCGGGGTTCAGGGTGAGGACCGTCGTGGTGTTGGCAGCCGAGATGGTGAACGACTCGGCAGCGGCGTTCGACTGGGCGAAGTGCGTGCCCGTGGCCGGACCGTTGTAGACGGCGGTGATGGAGTGGGGACCCGGAGCAAGGCTGCTGACCGGGAGGCTCCACACACCCGCGGTGGTCGCCGTGGAGGCGGTTCCGATCGCGGTGCTGCCGTCGTAGAACGTGACCGAACCGGCGGTGACAGGCGCGTTGGCGTTGTCCAGGTCGGTGACGGTGGTGCTGAAGGTCACGCTCGTGCCCGACGCCTGCGGCGAGGTCACGTCGGACGACACGGCCGTGGCGGCGGTGCGGTCACCGACCGTGGTGTCGACGTAACCGGCCGAGGTACGGATCGTGTCGTAGCTCGCCGGGAAGCCGGCGGCCGGATCCTGGCTGTGGGCGGCCGGGAGCGCCACCGTGGTGAGCGGAACGTACGCGGCCTCGGCGTGACCGGTCGAGTCCGCGAGGACGATCGGCTCGTTGTTGGCGTTGTTGGCGTTCGACACGTAGTAGACGACACCGATCTGGGTGCCGGCCGGCCAGTTGTTGAGGATCGACTTGCCGATCGCGTGCGAGCCCGAGAGCGGAGCACCCGGAGCGGCGGCGTCGATCGCGTTGAGGTTGTTGTCGAAGCCGTACACCGGCTGACCAGCGTTGAACCACGCGTTGTAGCTCGCCTCGGTGGAGACGGCGTCGACGTAGTCGTTCTGCTGGGTGTTACCGGCGAGCGAGTGACCGAAGCCCGAGGCGTCGAACCACTGGTAGGCCTGACCGACGGTCTCACCGGCGGTGATGGCCGGCTTCACGTTGGCGGTGGTCGGGTTCACGACGAACGCGGTGTGCAGGTTGCTCGCGGTCGCGTCCGGGCCGATCTTGGCGAGCGTGGCCGCCAGGGTCGAGCCGGTGGTGTTCAAGCTGAAGTAGGTCGACTGGCTGTGGGCCGAGCCTTCGTGACCCCACCAACCGCTCGGGAGAGCGTTGGCGCCGGCGCCGGTCAGGGAGCCGGCCTCGAGGATGATTTCAGCGGCGCCCGGGGTGGGTGCGTAAGCGTTGGCGGTGGTAGCCGTGGCGAGGATCGCGGTGGGAATCGCGAGGGCCAGGGCACCCGCCACGATGCGACGACGCCGCATCAAGGGAGTACGCGACATGAGTTCTCTTTCTTGGGTTGGGTCTTGCCAGGTGGTGAGGAGGTGAACGTGTGCAGGGCGGATCGTGGGTCCCCCCGATCAGGCGCGGGACCCACCACCCTGTCGATCACTAAACCCACGCGCAGCCCCCCCGCACGGCCGCGCCCCTACCCGGCGAGTAGGACAACGTGCCGAAGCCGGACA
>JBQCDC010000358.1:0-5440 GCA_051961575.1 Marmoricola sp. | reverse complement strand
GCAACGGCCGATGTCCCTCCGCACGGCTAGTCTCACGGCCATGGCCCTCGACACGTCCCCCGAGCATCCGGCGCCCGTGCGCCAGATCGCCCAGGCGATCGGAGGCTGGATCGACAGGCTCGGGGCCGTCTGGGTCGAGGGTCAGCTCACTCAGGTCAGCCGCCGCGGCGGCAGCAACACCGTCTTCATGACCCTGCGGGACAAGCTCGCGGACATCTCGATCACGCTGACCTGTCCGCGCGCGGTGGTCGACTCCTTGCCCACGCCGCTGGTCGACGGCGCCCAGATCATCGTGCAGGCCAAGCCGACCTTCTATCCCAACCGCGGCACGCTGTCGCTCTCGGTACGGGAGATCCGGTTGGTCGGCGAGGGCGAGCTGCTGGCGCGCCTCGAGCGCCGCCGGCAACTCCTGGCAGCGGAGGGTCTGTTCGCCGACGCTCTGAAACGCCCACTGCCCTTCCTGCCGCGATCGATCGGCCTGGTCACCGCCCAGAACTCAGCGGCCGAGAAGGACGTGCTGGAGAACGCGCGCCGTCGTTGGCCGGGAGTCACCTTCACGACCAAATACGCGACCATGCAGGGCCCGCGCTGCGCGGAGGAGGTGATGGCGGCCTGCCAGACGCTCGACAGCGACCCCGGGGTGGACGTCATCGTGATCGCACGCGGCGGCGGCTCGCTCGAAGACCTGCTCCCCTTCTCCGATGAGGCACTGATCCGCTGCATCCACCAGCTGACCACGGCGGTGGTCAGCGCGATCGGCCACGAGCAGGACAGCCCGCTGCTCGACCTCGTCGCCGATCTGCGGGCCTCCACGCCGACGGACGCGGCTCGGCGGATCGTGCCGGATGTCTCCGAGCAGCTCGCTCTCGTCGGCCGAGCCCGCGATCGGCTGCGCTACTCGATCCGACGGCACATCGAGACCGAGGCACACCAGATCGCGGCCATCCGCCAGCGCTCCGCACTGCGCGATCCGCGCGTGGGGCTCGAGGACCGACTCAGCGAAATCAGCCTGTTGCGTGATCGCTCGCGGCGAGTCCTGACCCACCGCCTCGATCGCGGACACGCCGAGCTCGACGGACACCTCGCCCGCGTGCGCGCACTCTCTCCCCTTGCAACCCTCAAGCGCGGATACGCCGTGGTCAGCGATGCCGACGGGCAAGCACTGTCCAGCGTGAGCGGCGTCGAGGCCGGGGCAACCATCCATGTGCGGGTGGCCGATGGCCGCATCACCGCCACCACCGAAGCCGTCACACCGATGGAGGACTCATGACCGACGAGAACCTCACCTACGAAGAAGCCCGCGAGGCGCTCATCGAGGTCGTCCAGACCCTCGAGCAGGGCGGCACCACCCTCGCGGAGTCGCTGGTCCTCTGGGAGCGCGGCGAGAAGCTTGCCCAGATCTGCGAGACCGCGCTCGAGGGCGCGCGTCAGAAGCTCGATGCCGCACTCGAGGAGACCGATTAGCTGGTCAGCGCCTCGCGCAGCTTGAACTTCTGAATCTTCCCCGAGCCCGTCATCGGGAAGGCATCGACGTACAGCCACCGCACCGGCGTCTTGTAAGGAGCCAGGTGCGCACGGCAGTGGGCGTGCAGCTCGGCATCGGTCACCTCGCTCTCGGGTGCCAGCCTGATGACAGCCGCGACCGTCTCGCCCCAGTGCTCGTCAGGCACGCCGACCACGGCCACCTCTGCGACAGCGGGGTGCATGAAGAGCACGTCCTCGATCTCACGCGGATAGATGTTCTCGCCGCCGCGAATGATCATGTCCTTCAGGCGGCCCTCGATCCGCAGGTAGCCGCGCGCGTCCATCGAAGCGAGGTCGCCCGTGTGATACCAACCGTCGGCATCGATGGCCTGGGCGGTCGCCTCGGGGTTGTCGTGATAGCCGCGCATCACCAGGTAGCCGCGAGCGCAGAGCTCGCCCAGTTCACCCACGGGAACGGGCTTTCCGGACGGGTCGCAGACCATGACCTCGGTCTGCGGGAGTGCGCGCCCGAGGGTCTCGGCGCGCTGCACCTCGGCGTCCTCGGGCGAAGTCGCGGTGAGCAGGGGTGAGCATTCCGTGGTGCCGAAGACGATCGTGAAGATCGCACCGAGCTCGGACTCGATGCGACGCACGAGGTCGGCGGGAACCGGTGAACCTCCGGACCCTGCCGCTCGCACATGGGACAGATCGCGTGGCCGCGCCTTCTGTTCCGCCAAGATCGCGATGAGCATCGTGGGTACGCCCAGGAGGAACTGGGCCTGCTCGGCCTCCGCGATATCGAGGACTGCTCCTGGGTCGAAGGCGAAGATGAGGACGTGCGTGGCGCCCGCCTGGAGAACGCCCAAGGCACCCATCGCGCAGCCCGCGGTGTGGAAGAGCGGCATCGGGTTCACATAGACCTCACCGGGGCGCAGGCCCATCCGACTCATGAAGAAGCGCGCGTTGTTCGTCAGCCCGCGGTGATGCAGCTCGGCGCCCTTGGGGAAGCCGGTCGTGCCCGAGGTGTACTGGATCTGAGCGATGTCGTCGGGCCGCACCTCGGGCAGCACGACGTCATCTGGCGCACTCGCCAGGAACTCCGCCCACTCGGTGAAGAGCACCACCTCACGTAGCGCCGGAATGTCCGCGCGCACCTGCTCCAAGTACTCGAGCATCGGACTGCGGAACTCGGGCGTGAGGAAGATGCCCACCGCACCGGAGTGCTTGAGGACGTAGGCGAGCTCCCCCGGCTGGTAGGCCGGGTTCACGGTCACCAGGACGAGCCCGGCGAGCCCGGCGCCGTACTCGAGCACGACCCACTCGGGGAGGTTGGGCGCCCAGATCGCCACGGCCTCGCCTGGCTGGAACCGCTTCAGCAGCGCCCGCGCGGCGCGCTCGGCGTCCGCGAGCAACTCGGCGAACGTCCAGGTCGCACGCTCGCCATCCGGGCGATGGGCGATGAGCGCCAGACCCTCGGGATCTCGCCGGGCCGCGTCGCGCAGCACACTGCCGACTGTCGACTCCAGCACGACGTCCGACTCGTCGGCAGGCCAGTAGGACGAGGTCAGCTCAGGTTCCCGCACGGATGAAGTCAAGGACCTGCGATCCGCCTAGGACAAGAGGGCTAGCACCCGAGTTTGGAGGGGATCAGTCGCGCAGCGACGCTGCGTACGCACGCACCTGCGACGGCGAGGTGGTGCCGACGACCACGAGGGTCTCGGGGTACCGCGGGGTCTTCGACGGCATCGAGCGCGCGAGCGCGTAATTGCCCTGCGCATCGGTGTAGACCGACCACGTGACGCCGCTGATCTCGACCTTGCCCGCCGGCATCGGGTTCCCTTGGAGAGCCAGGTGGAGCTCCGCGGCGAGCCCGTCGATGCCCTCCTCGACGCCGAGGTAGTGCTTGCCGTCACTGGCACTGAGGTGCCAGTGCGGGTTGGTGCCGGTGTCATAGCGAGCGGCCGTCGCGCTCCAGCCCTTCGGCAGGGACGGCGGCGCCCAGACGTCGATGCGACCGTCGGTACGTCCCTGGGCTGCGATCGGGTGATAGTCGACCGCCTCAGGCCGCACGCTCGAGTTGTCCCGGTTGACCGCCCGGAAGATGACGAACGCGAGCACGAACAGCACGACCACGACCATCGCACCCACCATGTTGCTCAGGGGCAACTCATAGCGGTTGGGCTTGCGCTCCGGGGCTGTTGGCACGACGAGAGACTACGCGAAGGTGCCCGATACGATGACACACATGCTGACCGTCGCTGAGACCCATCCCGACCGCAACCTGGCCCTGGAGTTGGTCCGTGTGACCGAGACCGCAGCCATGGCGGCGGGGCGCTGGGTCGGTCGGGGCGACAAGAACGGCGCGGACGGCGTCGCAGTGAACGCCATGCGGGTGATGATCTCGACCGTCGGCATGCGGGGCACGGTCGTGATCGGCGAGGGCGAGAAGGACAACGCGCCGATGCTCTACAACGGCGAGGTCGTCGGCGACGGCACCGGCCCCGAGTGCGATGTCGCCGTGGACCCGATCGACGGCACCACGCTGACCGCCAAGGGCATGATGAACGCGATCTCCGTGCTCGCGGTCTCCCCGCGCGGCACGATGTACGACCCCTCGGCCGTCTTCTACATGGAGAAGCTGGTCACCGGACCCGAGGCCGCCGACGTCGTCGACATCCGCCTGCCTGTCGCGGAGAACATCCACCTGGTCGCCAAAGCCAAGGGCATCCGACCCGCCGACGTCACCGTGGTCCTGCTGGACCGCCCGCGCCACGCGCAGATCGTCGAGGACGTGCGCGCCACCGGCGCCCGCATCAAGTTCATCACCGATGGCGACGTCGCCGGCGCGATCATGGCCGCGCGCGAGGGCACCGGCATCGACCTCCTGCTCGGCATCGGCGGAACCCCGGAGGGCATCATCGCGGCCTGCGCCATGAAGTGCCTCGACGGCGTCATCCAGGGTCGGCTCTGGCCCACCGACGACGCCGAGCGCCAGCGCGCCCTCGACGCCGGCCACGACCTCGACCGGGTGCTGACCACCGACGACCTGGTCGCTAGTGACGACTGCTTCTTCGTCGCGACCGGGATCACCGACGGCGAGCTGATGACCGGGGTGCGGTACGGCGCGCGCGGAGCCAAGACCCACTCGCTCGTCATGCGCGCGCGCAGCGGGACGATCCGCTCGATCCACTCCGACCACAAGCTCGCGAAGCTCAGCGCCTACTCCGATGTCGATTTCGGCTTCTGACGCGGTCAAGAGCGAGGAACTCTTCGCTCGCGTCTCCACCGGTATCGAACTCTGTTACCAGACCTACGGCGACGCGGGCGACGAGCCGCTCGTGCTCGTCATGGGCCTGTCCGCCCAGATGACCTGGTGGCCGGACGCGATGTGTCGCAAGCTGGTCGAAGCCGGCTTCTACGTGATTCGCCTCGACAACCGCGACGCCGGTCGCTCCGAGTCCTTCCCGGGCGGCACGGGCCGACCCGACCCGCGGATCAGCCGCGGAGACCTGATCAAGGCGGGTCTGCTCCTTCCCGGCGAGACGCCCTACACGCTGTCGGACATGGCGGATGACGTCATCGGCCTGCTGGATCACCTGAACATCGAGAGCGCGCACGTGGTGGGCGCGTCGATGGGCGGCATGATCGCGCAGACGCTGGCGATCGAGCACCCGGAGCGCGTTCGCAGCCTGGTCTCGATCATGTCCACGACCGGCAGCCGACGCGTCGGTTGGCAGAGCCCGCGCCTCTTGCCGCGGCTGCTCAATGCCGGCGCTCGCACCCGTGAGGAGTATGTCGAGCGCACCATCGAGACGGCCGCGATGATCGGCTCGCCCCGGTTCCCCGATACTCGAGAGTCGCTCGTCTCCCGCGCCGAGGAGACCTGGGACCGCGGGATGAACAACGCCGGGGTGCTGCGTCAGATGCTCGCCATCCTGCGTCAGCCCGACCGCACCAAGGCGCTGCACCAGTTGCG
>JBQCDC010000357.1:0-4628 GCA_051961575.1 Marmoricola sp. | reverse complement strand
TGCACAGGACCGTTCACGATGCCGCGGAGCTCATCGAGGCGCATCGCTACACCGTGATGGTGGCTCGGATCATGGAGCGGGTGAACGCGACCCGCAAGGCGATCGACTCCGGCTGCGGCGCCGCCGACCCGGCCGTTCGCGAGGCGGTCGAGGCCGTGACGATCCTGCTCTCGATGGTCGCGCCCTACACCGCAGAGGAGATGTGGGAGCGCCTCGGCCACGCGCCGAGCGTTGCCCGCGCAGCCTGGCCGACGGTCGACCCGGAGCTCCTCGTCGAGGACTCGGTGACGGCCGTGGTGCAGATCCAGGGCAAGGTGCGCGCCAGGCTCGACGTGTCGCCGCAGATCAGCGAGGCCGATCTCGAGGCCGCGGCGCTCGCTGACGACGCGGTGCAGCGCGCGCTCGAGGGTCTCACCGTACGCAAGGTGATCGTGCGAGCGCCCAAGCTCGTCAACGTCGTAGCCAACTGAACCGGTGGTTGAGGAGCGAGCGCAGCGAGCGTCACGAAACCCGATTGAGTAGCGTTCGGCTCATGGCGCGACGACGCTCCGGCCCGCCGAGGGTCGCTTTGGTGACGGACTCGACGTCGTCGCTGCCCTGCGACTGGGTGACGGAGCACGACGTCACCGTCGTACCGCTCCAGGTGGTGATCGGTGCGACCGCCTACGACGAGGGCATTCCGGGTGGGATCACCGCGGAGGCGTTGGCCGAGGCCCTGAAGGCATGGACTCCGGTCAGCACGTCGCGGCCGAACCCGGACGCGTTCCTGGCCATCTATCAGTCGCTGGCCAAGGAGTACGACGAGATCGTGTCGGTGCACATCTCGGGTGAGTTGAGCGGAACGTACGAATCTGCCCAGATGGCCGCGGCGAACGCGTCAGTCCCGGTTCATGTAGTCGACTCGCGTCAGGTCGGGATCGGCACCGGATTCGCGGTGATGGCCGCGCAACAGGCTCGCGCTGACGGCATGGACGGCGCGGCCGTCGCGGCCGCCGCTCACGCTCAGGGCGAGTGCACGACCACGCTCCTCTACGTCGACACGCTCGAATACCTGCGCCGTGGCGGACGGGTCGGCGCCACGGCGGCACTGCTGGGTTCCGCGTTGGCAGTCAAGCCGATCCTCGCGATCGAGGACGGTCGCATCACCCCGCGTGAGCGGGTGCGGACCGCCGCCAAGGCGCTGGCGCGACTTCAGGAGCTCGCGATCGCAGCGGGGACGGGTCAAACGGCTCGGGTCGCGGTGGCTCATCTGGCGAACGTCGACAAGGCCAACCACCTCGCGACGGGCCTGTCGGCGGCGCTGAGCGAGTCGATCGTGGGTGAGATTGTCGTGGGTGAGATCGGCGCCGTGCTCGGTGCTCACGTCGGTCCGGGGATGGTCGCGGTCTGCGTCGCTCCGGTGACGTCCGCCTGAGCGCCCCGTCCACAGCACCGCCTGCATGCGTTGTCCACATCCGTGTGGGGAGGGCATCCGGAGGGTCGATCGAGCTGCCTAGCTTGAACGCATGTCCCCGCCCGTCATCGGAGTCAGATCAGCCACCGTCGTCGACGGAGCCGGCACGGAACGCGCGATCCACGACCTGGGCCGGCACCGCCGGCGGTCGCTGACGCGCCGCGAGCTCGCGGCCGCTTGGGTCACGGATCGGCTTCCTTTGTGCCTGCGGGGTCGATTCGCTGTCGGCGGACGTGAGCTCGGGCTCATCGCGCTCGTCGCCGCCCTCGGGCTGTGTGCCGCGGCGGCATTGGCCCTGCGGTCGAGTGCCGCGTCGGCCGCGCCGGTCACGCGCGCGCCCGCCCTTGCCTCGACCACGACAGGTCCCTCCCATGCTCCGTCCGGAGGGCCATTGGTGGCGCCTGTCGGATCGGCGGCGCGCAAGCAGGTGGTGGTGGACGTCGCGGGCGCGGTCGTCCATCCGCGCGTGGTCACGCTTCCGGCCGGGTCACGGGTCTTCGAGGCGCTGAAGGCCGCAGGAGGTGCCAAGCGGGGAGTCGACGTCAGCACGCTCAATCTGGCGCGCGTGGTGGTCGACGGCGAGCAGATCTTGGTGGGGCGTTCATCGCCCGCGTCCGCGCCCGCGTCAGGTGGAGGTGGCACCTCCGTGGTCAGCCTCAATCGGGCGACCGAGTCGGAGCTCGACGCGCTGCCGGGCGTCGGTCCGGTGACGGCCAAGAGCATCGTCGCCTGGCGCCAGCAGCACGGCTCGTTCACCAAGGTCGATGAGCTGCAGGAGATCGACGGGATCGGACCCAAGACGTTCGCCAAGCTCAAGCCTCTCGTCAGTCTGTGAGCGATTCGCCGCGGTCGGACCTTCGTCTTCCCGCACTGGCCGTCTGCGCGTGGGCGAGTGCGGTCGCCACCACGGTGGTGCCGGCCGAGGGTCGGATGGCCCTTGTCGCGGTCGCGCTCATCGGTGGACTCGTGGTTGTTCGCCGGTCCAGCCCGGGCGCTGCCCGCCGGACGGCTGCCGCACTTGCCGTGCTCGGGATCGCTGTGGTGATCGACGTGCTCCTGCGCGGGGCGGTCGTCCACGAGTCATGGGTGGCTGCCATGGCCAAGGAACGCGCGTCCGCACGCATGGTGGTGGAGATCCGCAGTGACCCGAAGATCCAGGCCGGGCGCGAAGAGGACCGTGCCACGGTGCGTGCATCGGTCGCCTCGATCGAGGCGCGGGGGATGCGCTCGACGGCGCGAGTCTCGGTCGTGCTCGCGCTCGCTGCGTCCGACGCGTCCGACCTGCGCGTGGGTGCGACGTATGCGGTGGCCGTGCGGCTCGCGCCTTCGCTCTTCCCGGACAGCGCTGCCACCGTGGTGGTCGGTGGGCGCCCCGTGCTCCTGCGGGAGCCCGGATGGTCGGACGTGGTCGCCGGACACCTACGCGACGCGATCCAGCGTGCGTCGGCCGGTCAGACGCGCGCGGCGGGCTTGGTCCCTGCTCTGGTCGACGGCGACGAGCGATCGCTGCCGAGCGGTGTGCAGGCAGACTTCCAGGCCGCCGGGCTCTCCCACCTGCTTGCGGTCTCTGGGACCAACTTCGTGCTGCTCGGATCGGCGTGGATCGCGGTCGCACGCTGGTGTGGTGTCCGCGGTCGCGGACTGGTTCCTGTCGGGATGGCTGGAATCCTGGCCCTGGTCGTCCTCGCACGGGCGGAGCCCAGTGTCGTGCGTGCGGCCGTGATGGGTGGCGTCGCTCTCCTCGGGCTGGGCCAGGGTGGGAGTCGCCAGGGGATCCGTGCGTTGAGCGCATGCGTGTGTCTGGTGATGCTGTTCGTTCCCGCTCTCGCGCTGTCCCCGGGCTTCGCCCTCTCGGCTCTGGCCACGGGCGGGATCCTGTTGTTCGCCGGAACGTGGCGCGACGCCTTAACGCGCTGGATGCCCAGGGTTCTGGCCGAAGCGGTCGCGGTCACGCTGGCGGCTTACGTGGCGTGCCTGCCGCTCGTCGTGGCGCTGTCGGGGCGGTTGAGCCTGGTGGCCGTGCCTGCGAACCTCGGTGCCGGGCTCGTGGTGGGTCCGGCCACCGTTCTCGGATTCCTCGGCGGCGCCGCCGGCTTGGTCCTACCGGCCGTCGGGCGCATCATCGCGGCTCCCGCGACCTGGTGCGCGTCGTGGATCGTCAAGGTGGCCCATACCGCGGCGGGCCTCCCACATCCGGACGTCGGCGTAGGCGCCGGGACGTTCCTCCTCGTGGTTCTGGTGCTGGTGAGCATCGCGGTCGCGCTGAGCCTCGGGTGGCTGCTCAGGCGGCCGATGATCGCCGCTCCGATCCTTCTCGTTTCGATGGTCGCCACCGTCGTGACGATTCCCGGCGGGTCGTGGCCTCCGGCCGGCTGGGTGCTCGTGGCGTGCGACGTCGGTCAAGGCGATGGGCTTGTGGTGCGCCTGGGCGAGCATCGCGCCATGGTCGTCGACACCGGTCCGGAGCCCACGGCGATGCGCTCCTGCTTGCGCGACCTGCAGATCAAGAAGGTTCCGCTGCTCGTCCTCACGCACTTCCACGCCGACCACGTGAACGGACTGAGCGCGGTCATCGACACCACGGAGGTCGGGCTCATCGAGGCGACCGACCTCGCCGACCCGCCGCAACGGGCGGACTTCGTGACCCGACTTGCGGCTACAGCCCACGTGGCCGTCCGGCGGCCGCAACCGGGGGAGCAGGGTGCCGACGGGGATGCGCGATGGCAGGTCCTAGCACCGCTCGGGCCCGCGCCGGACTCGGCGGAGTCCGCGGCCAACGACGCGAGCCTGGTGCTTCTGCTCGAGGTGCGCGGTATCCGGATTCTGCTGATGGGCGACGAGGAGACAAGTGCCCAACAGCGGCTGCACGCCTCCTACCCGGGTCTCAAGGTCGATGTGCTCAAGGTGTCGCACCACGGCTCGGCCAAGCAGGACCCCGAGCTCGTGAGCAGCCTGGGCGCTCGGCACGCCATCATCTCGGTCGGCAAGGGCAATGACTACGGGCACCCCAAGGCGTCGGCGCTGGCTCTTCTGCGGCGTGCAGGCATGCAGGTCCATCGCACAGACACGGACGGTGCCGTGGCGGTGGTGGTCGACCCATCGGGCGCGCTTCGCGTCGTCGCCCGCGGATAGGAGCGTGTTTCGTCGGTCGTGCATGAAAGAGTGACGACGTGGC
>JBQCDC010000356.1:0-3830 GCA_051961575.1 Marmoricola sp. | reverse complement strand
ACGAACTTCAGTGGCGGTCAGCGCCAGCGCCTCGCCATTGCACGAGCCGTCGTGCGCAGACCCGAGATCTACCTGTTCGACGACTCGTTCTCGGCGCTGGATCTCGCGACCGATGCACGTCTGCGTGCTGCCCTGAGGCCGGTCACGGAAGACGCCACGGTCGTGATCGTCGCCCAGCGCGTATCGACCATCCGCGACGCCGACATGATCCTCGTCCTCGAGGACGGCGTGGTCGTCGGCCGAGGCACCCATGACCAACTTCTCGACGAGTGCGAGACCTACCAAGAGATTGTCCGCTCCCAGTTGCGAGCGGAGGAAGCAGCATGAGCCAGGCACAGAACTCGCCCGCATCGAACGGGCGGATGAAGGAGACCGAGCGCATCGTCCAGGGGCCCGGCCCCGGGCGAGGTCCGTTCGGTGGCGGCATGGTCGGGCAGAAGGCGAACACCTTCAAGCCATCCGCCAAGCGGCTGATCGGCACGATGAAGCCGGAGCGCTTCAAGGTCTACGTGATCTTGGTGCTCGCGCTGTGCAGCGTGGTGCTGATGTCGTTCGGCCCGCGCATCCTGGGTAAGGCGACCGACCACATCCTCGGCGGAATCCTGGGGCGTGCCCAAGCGCACGGCTATCACGTGCCCGACAAGTTGGCGAAGTCCACCCACCTCACCAACGGCATCGACTTCACCGCGGTTCGCAACGTGCTCCTGATCGCGGTCGCGGTCTACGTGATGGCGTCTCTGCTGAGCTTCCTGCAGGGCTATGTGCTCAACGGCGTGGTGCAATCCTCGATCTCGCGCATGCGGCGCGACGTGGAGGACAAGGTGAACCGCCTGCCGCTGAGCTACTTCGACTCGCAGCCCCGGGGCGAGCTGCTCAGTCGCGTCACCAACGACATCGACAACATCAGCCAGACGCTGCAGCAGACCATGAGCCAACTGCTCACCAGCCTGCTCTCGGTGGTGGCCGTGCTGGCGATGATGATCTGGATCTCACCGCTCCTCGCGGTCGTCGCGCTGGTGACGGTGCCGCTCTCGATCTTCGTCACCAAGCAGGTGATGGCCCGTTCGCAGGGCCGGTTCATCGAGCAGTGGCGCCGGACCGGTCGCCTCAACGCACACATCGAGGAGACCTTCTCGGGTCAGTCGTTGGTCAAGGTCTTCGGCCGTCGCCGTGAGGCCGAGGAGCGGTTCGCTCGCGAGAACGACGAACTGTTCGAGGCCTCGTTCAAGGCGCAGTTCATCAGCGGCCTGGTGATGCCCTTGATGATGCTGATCGGCAACATCAACTACGTGTTGGTGGCTGTGATCGGTGGTCTGCGGGTCGCCAACGGGTCGATGACCCTGGGTGACGTGCAGGCGTTCATCCAGTACTCGCGCCAGTTCACGCAGCCGTTGACGCAGGTCGCCTCGATGGCCAACCTGCTGCAGTCGGGCGTGGCATCCGCAGAGCGCGTCTTCGAGCTGCTGGATGCGCCGGAGGAGTCGGCGGACCCCGCCTCGGTCGTGTTCCCCGCGGATTCCCGCGGCCGCGTCGAGTTCGAGCACGTGCAGTTCTCGTACTCGCCGGACCAGCCGCTCATCGAGGACCTGTCGTTGGTCGCGGCACCTGGCCAGACCGTCGCGATCGTCGGGCCGACGGGCGCAGGCAAGACCACGCTGGTCAACCTCGTGATGCGTTTCTACGAGGTCACCGGAGGCCGGATCACGCTCGACGGCATCGACATCGCGACGATGCCTCGCGGTGAGCTGCGCGCACGCACCGGCATGGTGCTGCAGGACACCTGGCTCTTTGCCGGGTCGATCCGCGACAACATCGCCTACGGCAGCCCGGGCGCGAGCGAGGATCAGATCCTCGCGGCGGCTCGAGCGACCTTCGTGGACCGGTTCGTGCATTCGCTGCCCGACGGCTACGACACCTTGATCGACGAGGAGGGCGCGAACCTCTCCGCGGGTGAGCGGCAGCTCATCACCATCGCGAGGGCGTTCCTGTCGAACCCGGACCTGCTGATCCTGGACGAGGCGACGTCCTCGGTGGACACCCGGACCGAGCTGCTCCTCCAGCAGGCGATGGGCGCGTTGCGAGAGGACCGGACGTCGTTCGTCATCGCGCACCGGCTCTCGACCATCCGCGACGCCGACCTCATCCTGGTCATGGAGCACGGCGACATCGTCGAGCAGGGTACGCACGACTCGCTGCTGGCCAGCGACGGTGCCTACGCGCGGCTCTACCGGTCGCAGTTCGAGGCGGCGCTGGAGCCGGTCGCCTAATTCGCTTGTCCGGCCACCTTGGCGTGCCTACCTTTGATGCACACGGGAAAGGAGGTGGTCCAGGAGTGAATTCCCATAGGACGCGTGAGGTGGCTGCGCGCTAGCGCAATACCTAACGTTCGTCGCTGGGTGTTGAAGAGCGGCGAAACTAACGCAGACACCCGACCCGCAGACGCGCTGGCATCGTCCGTCAGCGAGGTGCCGTGAGCATCGACGTCTGCGGGTCGCTCTCGTTTGAGAGGATGAACCCGTGAGCGACCTCATCGACACGACGGAGATGTACCTCCGCACGATCTACGAGCTCGTCGAGGAGGGCATCACCCCCTTGCGAGCCCGCATCGCCGAGCGCCTGCACCAGAGCGGCCCGACGGTCAGCCAGACCGTCGCCCGGATGGAGCGCGACGGTCTGCTCACCGTCGAGGGTGACCGCCACCTCGAGCTCACCGACTCCGGCATGCGTGCCGCGACCCGGGTGATGCGCAAGCACCGCCTCGCCGAGCGTCTCCTCGTCGACGTCATCGGACTGGGCTGGGAAGAGGTCCACGAGGAGGCGTGCCGCTGGGAGCACGTGATGAGTGACGCCGTCGAGCGGCGGGTCCTCCAACTCCTCGACCACCCGACCGAGTCGCCCTACGGCAACCCGATCCCCGGCCTCGACGAGCTGGGTGTCGAGGCGAGTCAGGAGGAGTTCCGCGACGGCGTCGAGCCGCTCAGCGGGATCGCGCTCGACGAGCGTGTGCGCGTCCGGGTGCGTCGCATCAGCGAGGAGATCCAGAAGGACGAGGCGCTCATGGCGGCGCTGCGTCGCGCCGGCGCCCGTCCGGGTGAGGTCATCGGGGCCGCGGCCACCACGCACGGCGTCGTGGTCGGCGCGGCGGGGGAGACCGCGGAGATCCTGCTGGAGTCCGCCGATCACATCTTCGTCAGCCGCGTCTGACCGGCTCGGTAGAATTCCAGGGTGAAAGCCCTTCTTCTCGAGAACATCCACCCGCGTGCCCACGAGGCCTTCGCCCGTGTCGGCATCGAGGTTGAGACGCGCTCCGGCTCTCTCGGTGAAGACGACCTGATCGCGGCCCTCGAGGGCGTGCAGCTCCTCGGGCTTCGCTCCAACACCAACCTCACCGCCAAGGTCGTGGCCAACTCCGACCTCGTCGCGGTGGGCGCCTTCTGCATCGGCACCAACCAGATCGACCTCAACGCGACCGCCGCTCGCGGTATCGCGGCCTTCAACGCGCCCTACTCGAACACGCGCAGCGTCGTCGAGCTGGTGATCGCGGAGATCATCTCGCTGGCTCGTCGCCTGCACGAGAAGAGCAACAAGATGCACGCCGGCGTGTGGGACAAGTCCGCTGCGGGCGCCCACGAGGTCCGCGGCCGCACGCTCGGCATCGTCGGCTACGGCAACATCGGCTCGCAGCTGTCGGTGGTCGCCGAGGCCCTCGGCTTCAACGTGATCTTCTACGACACCGCCGACAAGCTCGCCTTCAGCAACGCTCGCAAGGTGGACACGCTCGACGAGCTGCTCGCTCAGTCGGACGTGGTCACGCTGCACGTCGACGGACG
>JBQCDC010000355.1:0-4877 GCA_051961575.1 Marmoricola sp. | reverse complement strand
GTGAAGGACAGCCGGGCCGCGTTGTACCTAAAAGTCCCGGTTCTCGGGGAGACGATTCAGTACGCGCTCGTCGAGCGCTTCTGCCGTGTCCTGGCGTCTATGGTCAGCGCAGGCGTGAACCTGCCGGAAGCATTGCGGGTTAGCACTGAGTCGCTGAAGAACCGCGTCTTCATCGCGCGTCTGGTTGGGGTCAGCGAGGCGATGATGGAGGGGCAGGGATTGGCGGCGCCGCTCGCCCGTACCCAGTTGTTCCCCGGTACTGCCACTCAGATGTTGCGGGTTGGCGAGGAGACCGGGTCGCTCGACAGTCAACTCGAGGTGACGGCGCAGTACTACGAGGTCGAGCTCGACTACAAGATCAAGAAGCTCACGGCAATCTTCGAGCCGGCGGTGATCGTCTTCGTGGGGCTGATTGTCGGCTTTGTTGCCGTTGCGCTGGTGTCGGCGATGTATGGCATCTTCAATCAGGTCAAGGTGTGATGCGCGCTCTCAGATCGCGGCTGCCCGATGCAGGAGAGACGCTGGTCGAACTCCTCGTCACAATCAGCATCATGGGCATTGCGGGCGTCGCCATCATGTCCGGGCTTCGTATGAGCATCCTCTCAACAACGCTGGGGCGGAGCGAAGCCAACAGCGATGCGTACGTGCGGAGCGCGGCCGAGGCGATTCAGAACTGGGTCGGGAACGCTGGCACGAAGGGCAACTATGCGGCGTGTTCTGCCGCCGCCTCGTCTTACGCCGCCCAGGGCCAGACTGCAATCGACAGTGCCTGGAGTTCGGATCCTAAGAACACGGGCGCCGATCCCTACAAACTCTCGATTGTCGCTGCAACCTCCGGTGGTCCGGTGATTCAATCGTGGACCAACAATTCATCCGGCGGCGCATGGGGTAACTGCAGCGACGCGGCTTATGCGCAGCTATTCAAGCTGCAAGTGACGGGGCCCGGTAGCGGCGGGCACCAGCCGAAGGAATCTTTGACGGTAATCGTGCGAAAGCCGTGTACCGGGCAGACTTGGCCGACAGTATGTTGATGTGGCGAACTGCGCGTGACGAGGGCCTCACCCTTATCGAACTCGTAGTTACGGTCGCAGTGATGAGCATCATCATGGGGTCGCTGGTAGGCATGGTGTTCTTGTTCATGCGGACGTCCACTGATGCGAGCACCAAGATGAACGAATCAACGGATCAGCAGTTCGCCTCTGCGTTCTGGCAGCAAGACGTCAGCAGCCTCGGAGTCCGTGGAACGCCGGCTGGGGTCGGGAATCCGATCCCGACTTCTCAATCAGTGTGGACATTCAGTTCTCCGAGCAATGCGCCGAGCGGTCTGCCGGGGCCGTGTGCGGGGCAGGCCAACACCATCGCAGCTTTTGCCTGGAACGACTACCAAGGTGTCCCAACCGCTGGCCCGAGCGCTTCGAGCGGCGCGTGGAGTGGTTCACCAAACGCGGCTGTCTACTACCTGAAGACCGCAACCAATACCAATAAGACCCATCAGCTCCAGTTGTGGCGGATGAGATGTGGCGACCAAGGAAGCAACAACGTCTTGGCTCGATTCCTCGACCCAAACAAAGCGCCGACGGTCGCTTGCTTCGACTCATCTGGCGCGAACGCGCTGTGTTCGTCGACTAGCCCGCTCCCGGCGACGATCCGACTCACGATGACCGTGCGCGACCTGAGTAGGTCCAACCACGCACCGACCGGATATACGACGATTCTTACGGCCGATCGGAGGCAGGGGTGAACGTCTGGAAAAACAATCCAAGGGCCGACGAGGGCGCGTCGCTGATCTTCGCACTCATCCTCATCACGGTCGTCGCGATTATCACCGGAGCGCTGATCACGCAAGGCAACACCAACTTTGCTGCGACTGTGGCGCTGCGACGGGTCGCAAGCACGTCGTATGCCGCTGATGCGGCCGCCAAGATCGCTATTAACGATTTGGTCCAGGGTCAGAATTCGGGTCTGACCAGTACGAGCGCATCTACCCTCGGCACGGTTGCCACGAACACGCCGAATGGGTGGGTCTATGACAACAACACAGACGGCACAGGGTGCTTTGGCAAGGACACCTCGGGTAACGCGCTCGGCAGCATTACCTTGCCGAACGTCTATACCGACTCACAGAGCGCAACGGGATTCAGTGCGAAGGTCGTTTGCGCTCCGGTAGCTGGCACGGGGCTCTTGGCGCCGGGTTTCTATGTTCAACCTCAACCGTCAACAAGCGCCTTTGGACGAGCCCTCACGACAGTGGGAACCACCAATGGTGCCGACGGCATCAATCTCAAGGTTCTCGGTAGCGGCAGCTTGCCGATTCGCGGAAGCGTGGCGTCCACGACGACGATCAACGTCACGAACGGCCCGATTCAGTCGAGCGGAGCGATCACAGCTAACACCTCGCCGTGCGCTTCCAGCGGGGGCGGTGGGTACTCGCCTGCTTGCACTTACGGCGGTATCACGGCACCCGCTGATCCCGGTTCTCCTCTTGGGCCACTATTGCCGACAGGAGCCGGTCTCCCGTATCGAGATCCCTCAACTGAGGGTTGTAGTTTCCTTGCCGGCTACTACAACAACGGAGCGGCGCTCTCAAGCGCCGTGAACGCGTGCGCCACGGGGGCGGCCTTCGCAAGCGGGATCTACTACTTCGACTTCGCCGACGGCAACCCGTGGACGATCAACACCACCGTCATCGGTGGGCAGCCGGGTAGCGGAGCATCCATCCCGGGACGCTGCGTCAGTCCGATCAACAACTCAACCACCGCCGGGGTCCAGTTCGTGTTCGGCAACAACAGCCAGATCGTCCTCGGTAACAGCGCGCAGGTCGAACTCTGCGGAAAGGGAAACGGAACCAACCCGCCCATCACGATCTATCAGGTGCAGAGTGATGTGTCTGGCACGCCAACAACGCTTCCAGCTGCGACCGCTGGGACGGTGGGCAACCCGAGTCCGCTGCCCAACAAGTACGACTCCTTCTCGCCGACGCCGTCGTCGACGACACTGCAGGCGGACTTGGCAACCGTCGGTGACAGTCACACGGCGAACTGGACCGCTTCGAAGGCGGGAAACTCAGCAGAGCTGGATCTCCAAAACTTCGCGGGCCTGAGCTCGATTCCGAACGGATCGACCATCACATCTGCGATGCTGAAGGTGAACTACACGAAGTCCTCAGCCGCCGGCACTTTCACGGTGGGCGTCAACAGCCAGACACCCACGGTCACGCTGGCGCCGTCGGGCTCTAACACGAACATCACCAGCGCGCTCAACGCTCAGTTCGCGGCAAGCTCAGGAGCCACGCCCTTCAGCGCAACGAACCCAATGATCAAACTGCTGGTCGGTGGTAGCACCGCGAAGAACGACACGTTCAACGTCGACGCTGCGACTCTCACCGTGAGCTACACGACACCGCCAATCCGCCATGCGACCGGGGTCAATACGACGACCACGCCCTTCATCAGCACGGGCAACAACTTCTCCGGGAAGTTTGTGGTGAACGGATCCACCTACGCGCCGCAGGGGTACATCACGATGGGGCCGGGAAACGCAACGAATTCAGTCGTTGCGTTCCGGTGGGGCCTGGACGCCTGGGGCGTCAACTTCAAGGCGCAGCCGCAGCAACTCTTCGGGGTCCCGTTGGTCTCGATTCCCGACGGCGGCTACGGGCAAGGGTCGTCCGTCACAGACGTGGACCTGAAGGTGTACCTGTGTACGGATAGCAGTTGTACGACTCCCACGCTTGCGTTGACCGCGAGGGTTGGATTCACGGACAACGTTTGCACCGCCGCCGCAGGCTGTTCGACCGCCAACATGGGGACGGTGATTCAAAACAGCGTCGATCCGACTCCTGGTCAACGCCAGGTTCAGATACTCAGCTGGGCTGAACAGAAGTGATCCCCGTCGCCCTCTCGGCGACGCTGATCGGAGTCCTGGGCCTAGCCATCGGGTCGTTCATCAACGTCGTCATCCACCGCTTCCCAGCGGGGGAGTCGATCGTCCGGCCCGCATCCCGCGGTCCCAACGGTGGCCAGCCGATCCGCAACCGACACAACATCCCAGTTGTCGGTTGGCTGATCCTCAAAGGCCGCTGCTACGACTGCAAGGCGCCGATCAGCGTCCGCTACCCGATCGTCGAAGCAGGCACCGCGGCCCTCTTCGTTGGGATCGTGCTTAAGTTCGAGGACGAGCCACGACTCTGGCCGGCCTACCTTTACCTGGCTGCCATCGGAGTCGCTCTCGCGTTCATCGACCTCGACGTTCACCGTCTACCGGACGTGATCGTCCTGCCGTCCTACGCCGTCCTGACGGCCCTGCTCCTCATCGACTGGCACCCGTACGCGCTGCTTAGAGCTCTGGAAGGAGCTGCGGCGCTCTTTGCCTTCTACTACCTGATTGCGGTCATCGCCAAGGGCGCCATGGGCTTCGGGGACGTGAAGCTCGCTGGCGTTCTTGGGGGAGCGATGGCTTATCTGTCATGGGGGACGCTTCTCACCGGCGCGTTTCTAGCGTTCATCCTCGGCTCGTTCGTCGGCGTGCTGCTCATGGCCGTGGGTAAGGCAGGTCGCAAGACGGCGATCCCGTTCGGGCCGTTCATGATCGTGGGCGCGATTGCGGCGGTGTTGGGCGCAGGTGGCATCGGTGATGCCTACCTGAGGCATCTCGGGGTTTCGTGACGGCCCTCCGGGCCTCCTCAACCTCCGAGGTCTCGATACACCCGGCTCCGCCGGGCACTCGACCAGCGAGCCGGGTTTCGTGACGGCCCTTCGGGCCTCCTCAACCTCCGGCGCTAAACGCCGAAGCAGACCAGGCAGCGATGCGGGTCGTGCTGAATCTGACTGCGGTGCATCCGCTCGCAGCGATCCAATAGGTCCGACAGAGCGATCTCG
>JBQCDC010000354.1:0-8937 GCA_051961575.1 Marmoricola sp. | reverse complement strand
TCCTCGACGACGTCGGTGTAGACGGCGAGCTTGTCCATGGTGGTGGAGTGCCCACGCCAGTGCATGATGATGCATGGCACGTGGGCCGAGGCTACGAACGGGAGCATCGCGGGGTCGGCCAATCCTCCGGACACATCGTTGACGAGAACCGCACCTGCCTCGATCGCTGCGGCCGCCACCCGCGCTCGCATGGTGTCGATCGAGACCGCGATACCCGCCGCGCTGAGCTCGGTGATGACGGGCAGCACGCGGCGCAGCTCCTCGCCCTCGTCGATGCGCGCTGCGCCCGGTCGGGTCGACTCGCCGCCCACATCGACCATGTCGGCGCCATGAGCGACCAACCACCGGCCCCGTGCGACAGCGGCGTCGACCTCGTTGAACCAGCCGCCGTCGCAGAAGGAGTCAGGCGTGACGTTGAGGATGCCGAGCACCTGGCACCGGCTGGCGCGCAGATCCACCGGGGCCGCCGTGGGCCGCGGGATGCTGGCGGCCCTCACGCTGCACGCTCCGCGATCTCCACGATGCTCGTGAGCAGCATCGCCCGCGTCATCGGACCGACGCCTCCGGTCGCCCTGCTCACCTTGCCCGCAATGCCATCCACCTCAGGATGCACATCACCGAGGATCCCCTCGATGGTTCGCGTGATGCCCACCGACAGGACGGTGGCACCGGGGCGCACCCAGGTCGGGCGGACCAGGTGCGCGACACCGGCAGCCGCGACAATCACGTCGGCCGCGCGCGCATGCGCGGCGACGTCGAGGGTGTTCTCGTGGCAGAGCGTGACGGTCGCGTGCTCACTCGGTCGGGTCAGCATCAGCCCGAGAGGCTTGCCGACCGTGACCCCACACCCGACGACGCACACCGTCGCGCCGGTGATGGGAACGTCGTGGCGGCGCAACAGCTCGATGATCCCGCGTGGCGTGCAGGGCAGCGGTCCGGGAATCCCCAGCACCAGCTTGCCGAGATTCGCCGGATGCAGTCCGTCGGCATCCTTGTCCGGGTCGATCAGCTGCAACACGCGATGCATGTCGAGGTGCGGCGGCAAGGGCAGCTGAACGATGAAGCCCGTGCATTCTGGGTCCTCGTTGAGCTGACGGACGGCCGCCTCGACCTCGTCCTGCCTCGCTGTCTTGGGCAGGTCGATGCGGATCGACGCGATACCCACCTCGGCGCAGTCGCGATGCTTTCCGGCGACATAGGAATGGCTACCCGGATCGTCGCCGACCAGGATCGTGCCCAGCCCGGGAACCAGACCGTCGGCCTTGAGCGCGTCTACCCGCGGCGCGAGCTCCTTCTTGATGTCACGCGCGACCGAGCTGCCGTCGATACGTACCGCCATGACTCAGCACTCGATGACGTTGACCGCGAGCCCGCCGCGAGCGGTCTCCTTGTATTTGGTCTTCATGTCGGCGCCTGTGTCGCGCATGGTCTTGATCGCCTTGTCCAGGCTGACCTTGTGGCTACCGTCGCCGTTGATCGCCATCCGCGCAGCGTTGATCGCCTTCATCGAGGCCATCGCGTTGCGCTCGATGCACGGGATCTGCACCAGACCGCCGACCGGGTCGCAGGTCAGGCCGAGGTTGTGCTCGATGCCGACCTCGGCCGCGTTCTCGACCTGGGCGGGGTTACCACCGAGCACCTCGGCCAGACCGCCGGCCGCCATCGAGCAGGCCGAGCCGACCTCGCCCTGGCAACCCACCTCGGCGCCCGAGATCGACGCGTTGGTCTTGAAGAGGATGCCGATCGCCGCAGCAGTGAGCAGGTACCGCACGATGCCGTCGTCATTCGCACCCGGGACGAAGCGCACGTAATAGTGCAGCACCGCGGGGATGATGCCGGCGGCGCCGTTGGTCGGCGCGGTCACAATCCGACCGCCGGACGCGTTCTCCTCGTTCACAGCCAGGGCGAACGCGTTCACCCAGTCCATCACATGGAGCGGATCGGTCGTCCACTTCGCGTTGAGGTCGCGGTACATCCCCGGCGCGCGCCGCGGCACCTTGAGCCCGCCAGGAAGTACACCTTCGCGATGGAATCCGGTCTCGACGCATTCGGCCATCACCTCCCAGAGGTGCAACATGCCGGCACGGATCTCTTCCTCGGTGCGCCACGCCTGCTCGTTGGCCAGCATCACGTCGCTGATCGACAATCCCTCACGCGCACAGATCTCGAGGAGCTCGGCGCCGGTGGTGAACGGGTAGCGCAGTGGCGTCTCGTCCACGACGATGCGGTCCGCACCCGCCGCGTTCTCGTCGACGACGAACCCGCCACCGACCGAGTAATACGTCCGCTGCCGAATCTCGCGGTCCTCGGCGTCGAAGGCCGCGAACGTCATCCCGTTGGGGTGGGCCGGCAGCGACTTGCGCCGGTGCATGATCAGGTCGTTGTCGACGTCGAACGCGATGTGTCGCTGACCAGCCAGGTGCAACGAGCCCGAAGAGCGGATCTCGTGGTGGCGGCCGTCGGCCTTGGTCGTGTCGACCGTGGCGGGGTCCTCACCCTCGAGGCCGAGAACGACCGCCTTGGGCGACCCGTGGCCGTGGCCGGTTGCTCCGAGCGAGCCGAACAGCTCGGCGCGCACGCGATGGACATCGCCGAGAAGGCCCTCCTCGGCCAGACCCTCGGCGAACCGCTTCGCCGCGCGCATCGGGCCGACCGTGTGCGAGGACGACGGACCGATGCCGATCGAGTAGAGGTCGAATGCCGACAGCGCCATCAGCCGAACTCAACCATCGCGTCGGTGATCCAGCGGGACACGTAGGTGGCCAGGGACGATCGCGGCATCACCCAGTACGCGCCCGGACCGACCTGCCACAGCAGGACCGGAACGCGGGCCAGCGTCGTGACGATCGCCTTGCCCTGCCCGAAGGACCGCGGGTGCAGGTCGGCGGGGCAGCCCTTCTCGAGCACCGCCCGCGCGGCCTGGCCGGTGAGCTCCAGGGTGGTGCGGTTGGCGGAGAGGTCGACCACGGCGGCGTGCTGTCCGTCGACCGCGGACGAGACCGTCGCCAGCAGAGCGGCCGGTGACTCGTCGCTGACCACGAGCCATTCGTCGGGGCCGAGCCACAGAACGTGGCGGTGCCCGACCGACGACACCTGACCACACGTGGTGGGCAATGGCACGCCGATCGCGCGCCCGACCGCCGCGGCGGCCTCGCCGTGCGGGTCGAGCCGAAGCCCGACCATGGCCAGGTACGGCACCTCGATCAGGTGCACGCGGTCCCCGGCGCGAGCCTCGAGGCCCATGAGCGGGCTGCGTCGCAGCGTCATCGGTTCAGCCATCGCGCTTCGCTCCTTCAGCGTCGTAGAGAACGGTGGGTGCCACCTCGACCTCAACCATCTGGTCCCCCACAGTGGCAAGCAGGATCTCGCCCATCCGATCACGTCCGCCCTTGATCAGCGCCAGCCCGAAGGGGCGTCCCAGCGTGACACTGGCGTAGCTGGAGGTCACGTGACCCTCCATCGGCACGGGCTTCTGGTCGAGGGGCGTTCCGAGTGCAACCAGCTGCGCTCCCTCGGGCAGCACCGTGGCCCGATCGACCGGGAGGACACCGACCAGGTGCTTGCGATCGGACCGCGCGGTGTCGATGCGGGAGTACGACCGGTTGCCGATGAAGTCCTTCGTCTTCGAGACGACCCACTCCATGCCGGCGTCCTGAGGAGTCACCGTGCCGTCGGTGTCCTGACCGACGATCGGGAAGCCCTTCTCGGCGCGCAGCACGTGCATGGTCTCGGTGCCGTACGGCGTGATGCCCAGGTCCGCACCAGCCGCGTAGACGTCCTCCCAGACCGCGCGTCCGTACCAGCCGGACACGTTGATCTCGAAGGCCAGCTCGCCGGAGAACGAGATCCGGCAGATCCGGGCAGGAATGCCCGAGGCCAGCGTCGTCTCCTGGAAGGTCATGAACTTGAAGGCTTCGTTGCTGACGTCAAGGTCGGGCGCCACCTTGGCGATGACCTCGCGAGACTGGGGACCGACGACGGCAACGGTGGACCACTGCTCGGTCACCGAGGTGCAGTACACCTGCAGCTCCGGCCACTCCGTCTGCAGCCATTCCTCGAGCCAGTCGAGGACACCGGCAGCACCGCCGGTGGTGGTGTGCATGTAATAGGTGTCCTCGTCGAGGCGCAGGGTCACGCCGTCGTCGAACATCATCCCGTCGGGGCGACACATCACGCCGTAGCGAGCCGAGCCGATCGGCAGCTTCTTGTAGGCGTTGGTGTAGATGCGGTTGAGGAACTCACCGGAGTCCGGTCCCGTGATCTCGATCTTGCCGAGGGTCGAGGCGTCCATCATGGCGACACCGGTACGCGCGGCCCGGCACTCGCGTGCGACCGCGGCGTGGATGTCCTCGCCGTCCTGCGGGTAGTACCAAGGACGCAGCCACTGACCGACGATCTCGAACTCGGCGCCGTGCTCGAGGTGCCAGGAGTGGATCGGAGTGGTGCGCTCCGGGTCGAACAGGTCGCCGCGTTCGCGGCCGGCCAGCGCCGCGAACGAGACCGGCGTGTACGGCGCCCGGTTGTTCGAGGTACCCACCTGTGCGATGCCGGGGCCGCCGAGAGCCTGGGCGATCACGGCAGCGGCGTTGACGCCGCCCGTCTTGCCCTGGTCCGCGCCGGTGCCGATGGAGGTGTAGCGCTTCACGTGCTCGACGTTGCTCATACCGGCACTCGTGGCCAGCCACACATCGGCGACGGTCTGGTCACGACCGAAGTCGATGAAGTGTTCGCTCCACTCGGCCGGCGTTCCGCTCGGTCCAGGGATCAACCAGACATCGCGCGCCTGGCGACCGTTGATGGCCGGAGTCGACGCCGAGTACTCGCGCGCCTCGATCTCGAAGCCAGAGGCTCGAGCCGCCCGCGCACCGGCGATCGAGCCGGCACGGAGGCAGTCGGCCAGCGAGACGTCCCCGTTGGCCGAGCCGACGACCTGCTGATCCTTCACTACGCCATCAGGAACGAAGGCCTGCACCGACTCGTCCCAGCGGGTGGCGCCCTTGCGCTGGGTGTGCAAGTGCACGAGTGGGCTCCAGCCACCCGACACCGCGAGCACGTCGCAGGACAGCACGTCCCAGGCGGCGCTGGTCTCGTTGTGGTCGTCGAGCGCGGCGACCGAGACCGCCATGAGTCGACCGGTCCCCGGGTTTGCGGCTGTGTCGACCACCGCACTGCTCGGGATGATGCGGACCCCGTGAGCCTCGACCTGCGCAGCGCGCTCGCTCAAGGTGTCGCGAGCGTCGACGACGGCGACGACGTCGACGTGCGCAGCGAGCAGGTCCTCGACCGTGTCGTAGGCGCTGTCGTTGGTGGTCGCCACCACGACCGCGTCACCGGGCTTGACCGCGTAACGGTTCACGTAGGTCCGCACAGCGCCAGCGAGCATGACGCCGGGCCGGTCGTTGCCCTGGAAGACCATCGGTCGCTCGTGGGCGCCGGTGGCGAGCACGACCTGCTTGGCGCGGATGTGCCAGACCCGGGCCCGCGAGATGCCCTCCCCGGCGGGTGCCCCCGGGAAGCCGGTGCGGCGCTCGACGGCGAGGACGTAGTTGTCGTCGTAAGAGCCGAAGGCGCTGGTCCGGGTCAGCACAGTGACCTCCCGAGCAGCGGCGAGCTCGGCGCTCGCCTCGCCGAGCCAGTCGAGGGCAGGGCGACCGTTGACCTGCTCGCGAGTACTGGACAGCAAGGAGCCGCCGACCTCGGACTGCTCGTCGATCACCAGCACGCGAGCGCCCGAGGCAGCCGCGGAGAGCGCGGCGGCAAGACCCGCTGGACCCGCGCCGATCACCAGGACGTCGGTGTGCGCGAAAGCCTTGTCGTACAGGGCTTCGTCGCCCGACGGATCGAGCACGCCGAGTCCCGAGAGCGTCGTCGCGCTGAAGCCGTCGACCAGGTCGCGCGTGGTCGCGGGGACCATCGGCTCGGGAACCTCGCCGCCGATCTGGAGCAGCGCGTTCGGCTCCTCCGGACCCGCCGCGATGATGCCGCGCGGGCGACCGAGGTAGATCGAGTCGCCGACGCGGATCCGGCCATTGGCCAGCAGTGCCGAGGCGATCGTGTCGCCCGGGTGACCGACGTAGGTCTCGCCATCGACGGTGAAGGGCACCTCGGTGCTGCGGTCGATCCGGCCACCGCTGGGGAGGCGGTGTGACTGGCTCATGCGTTCACCTCGGGACGTGGATCGGTGGGCTTGTAGACCGCGTGCACCTCATAGGTGCGGGTGTCGCGGAGGACGTTGAACCACTTACGGCAGCCGCCGCTGTGCGACCAGCGCTCGGCGTAGGGGCCGCTCGGGTTGTCGCGATAGAAGAGGTACTCGGCCCACTCCTGGTCGGACAGGGCTGCGGTGTCCTCGGGGTACGGCACGTGGGCTTGGCCGCCGTAGTGGTACTCGGTCTCGTCGCGGGGACCGCACCACGGACATGTCAGTAGCAGCATGGCTTCTCCTCAGTGGGCGACGGCGGCCGCGCCGTGCTCGTCGATCAGGGCACCGGTCACGAAGCGCTCGAGGCCGAAGGGCTTGTTCAGTTCGTGCGGCTCGCCGGTCGCCATGGTGTGGGCCAGGGTGAAGCCGGCGCCCGGCGTGGCCTTGAAGCCACCCGTGCCCCAGCCACAGTTGACGTAGAGGTTCTCGAGCGGAGTCGCGCCGATGATCGGCGAGGCATCGGGAGAGACGTCGACGATGCCGCCCCAGGTCCGTAGCAGGCGGGCGCTGGAGAAGATCGGGAACAGCTCGAGGGCAGCGGCCATCTGGTGCTCGATGACGTGGAACGAGCCGCGTTGCCCGTAGCCGTTGTACGAGTCGACGCCGGCGCCCATGACGAGTTCACCCTTGTGGGCTTGGGAGACGTAGACGTGCACGTGGTTGGACATGACCACGGTCGGGTGGACCGGCTCGTAGAGCTCGGAGACCAAGGCCTGCAAGGGATGCGACTGCACCGGAAGCCGGAAGCCGGCCTTCGCGGCGAGCACGCTGCTGTGGCCAGCCGATGCCAAGCCGACCACCCCAGCGTTGATCCGTCCGCGGCTGGTGACGACCCCGGTGACTCGATCGCCGTCGCGGATGAAGTCGGTGACCTCGCAGTTCTCGATCAGGTCGACGCCCATCGAGTCCAGCGCGCGAGCCAGCGCCCAGGCGACGTGGTCGTGCTTGGCGATGCCGCCGCGCGGCTGGAACGTGCCGCCGAGCACCGGGTAGCGGACATCGTCCGCGGTGTTCACGATCGGGCAGACCTCGCCGACCTGCTTGGGATCGAGCCCCTCGGCGTCGACGCCGTTGAGGTTGTTGGCGTTGATGCGGCGGTGCGAGTCGCGGACGTCCTGCAGGGTGTGCGCGAGGTTGAGCACACCGCACTGCTTGAACAGGAAGTCGTAGTCGAGCTCGTCGGGCCACTGCTCCCACTGCTTGAGCGAGAACTCGTAGATGGCCGCGCTCTCGTCCCAGAGGTAGTTGGACCGGATGATCGTGGTGTTGCGAGCCATGTTGCCGCCCGCGAGCCAGCCCTTCTCCACGACGGCCAGGTTGGTGATGCCGTGGTGCTTGGCCAGGTAGTAGGCCGCGGAGAGGCCGTGCCCGCCGCCGCCGACGATGATCGCGTCGTAGGACTGCTTGGGCTCGGCGCTACGCCAGAGCCACTCCTTCTGCGTTCCGAAGTCGCCGCCGGCCATCACGCCTCCAGGTCGGGGTACAAGGGGAACGCGGCCGCGACCTTCTCCACCCGGTCGCGCAGCGCGGCGATGCCCGCCTCGTCGATGGGGCCGCGCAACGCCACCGCGATGATGTCGGCGACCTCGGCGAACGCCGCAGCATCCAGGCCACGGGTCGCCAGCGCAGGAGTGCCGATGCGCAGACCCGAGGTCACCATCGGCGGGCGCGGGTCGAACGGAACGGCGTTGCGGTTCACGGTGATGCCGATCTCGTGCAGCCGGTCCTCGGCCTGCTGGCCGTCGAGTTCGGAG
Source organism: Marmoricola sp. (assembly GCA_051961575.1). GTDB lineage: Bacteria > Actinomycetota > Actinomycetes > Propionibacteriales > Nocardioidaceae > Marmoricola. The sequence goes on along the minus strand of JBQCDC010000354.1, from coordinate 981 downwards.
TTGCGCAGGTCGATCAGCACCAGGTGGACGTCGGTGCCGCCGGTGAGAACGGAGACGCCTCCGGCCGCCACATCTTCCTCGCTGAGTCGCTTCGCGATGATCTGGGCACCTTCGAGGGTGCGCTGCTGGCGCTCCTTGAACTCCTCGCTCGCGGCTACCTTGAAGGCGACCGCCTTGGCCGCGATCACGTGCTCGAGCGGGCCGCCCTGCTGACCCGGGAACACCGCGCTGTTGATCTTCTTGAGCAGCTCTTCCTTGCAGAGGATGACGCCGCCGCGCGGGCCGCCGAGGGTCTTGTGCGTGGTGGTCGTGACGATGTCGGCGTAGGGCACCGGGCTCGGGTGCAGACCCGCGGCGACCAGACCGGCGAAGTGGGCCATGTCGACCATCAGGTAGGCGCCGACCTCGTCGGCGATCCGGCGGAACTCGGCGAAGTCGAGCTGGCGCGAGTGCGCCGACCAGCCGGCCACGATGAGCTTCGGCTGGTGCTCCTTGGCGAGCCGCTCGACCTCCTCCATGTCGACCAGGAAGTCCGACTCGCGCACGTGGTAGGCCACGACGTTGTAGAGCTTGCCGGAGAAGTTGATCCGCATGCCGTGAGTGAGGTGACCGCCGTGGGCCAGATCGAGACCGAGGATCGTGTCGCCCGGCTGGATCAGCGCGAACATCGCGGCAGCGTTGGCCTGCGCGCCCGAGTGCGGCTGGACATTTGCCGCCTCCGCGCCGAAGAGGGACTTCACCCGGTCGATGGCGATCTGCTCGATCACGTCGACGTTCTCGCAACCGCCGTAGTAGCGCTTGCCCGGGTAACCCTCGGCGTACTTGTTGGTGAGCACCGAACCCTGCGCCTGCATCACCGCGATCGGCGCGAAGTTCTCGCTGGCGATCATCTCCAGAGTGGACTGCTGGCGGTTCAGCTCGGCACCGATCGCCGCGGCGACATCGGGGTCCAGGTCGGCGAGGTTCTGGTCCAACAATCCG
>JBQCDC010000353.1:0-2619 GCA_051961575.1 Marmoricola sp. | reverse complement strand
GAGCGAGTTCTACTTCTGTGAGGCCTACTGGCCGGACTTCCGGCGGGTGGACTTCCTCCGGGCGATCCGCGCCTACGCCGCCCGCGAGCGGCGCTTCGGTTCGTAGAGCGTTCACCCCTCGTTCGGGCGTGTCGCACCGGAGCGCGGCCCCAGCGGACGTACTTTTCAGGTGTCGGTTGGTGGGGAAGCCAACCGATCCGCGGAACACCTGATCACGCAGGAGTCACACGTTGACGCTGGAGTTCACCACTCCGCTCCTACGCGGAGGTCGGCACTCAGACCTCCGAGGATGTCCTCGGTCCGAGCACTAACAACGGACCGGGACGCTGAGTGCGCGCCGCGGTCACAAGGAGAAATCCTGATGCCTACTGCCAAGCGTGCGGCGAAGAAGAGCGACCAGCGGACCTACGTGCTCGACACGTCCGTGTTGTTGGCCGACCCGGGTGCGATCCGACGATTCGACGAGCACGAGGTCGTGCTCCCGGTCGTCGTGATCACGGAGTTGGAGGGCAAACGCCACCACCCCGAGCTCGGCTACTTCGCCCGCTCTGCCCTCCGCATGCTGGATGAGCTGCGGATCGAGCACGGCCGCTTGGACGAGGCGATCCCGATCGGAACTGCCGGTGGGTCGGTCCGGGTCGAGCTGAACCACACCGATCCGGAGTCGTTGCCTTCGGGCTTCCGTCTGGGCGACAACGACACCCGCATCCTGGCCGTGGCGCGCAACCTGGCCAATGAGGGCCGCGTCGTCACCCTCGTGTCCAAGGACCTTCCGCTCCGTATCAAGGCGTCGGCGGTTGGGCTGGACGCGGCCGAATACCGGGGCGAGCAGGCACACGAGTCCGACACCGGCTGGACCGGGATCACCGAGGTGGACGTGCTCGCCTCGGACCTCGACGAGCTCTACGACCAGCAGGTCATCGACCTCGACGAGGCTCGCGACCTGCCGTGTCACACCGGCCTGGTGCTGATGTCGGACCGGGGGAGCGCGCTCGGTCGCGTCAAGGCCGACAAGCGCGTGCACCTGGTCCGCGGTGACCGCGAGGCCTTCGGCATCCACGGCCGCTCGGCGGAGCAGCGCGTGGCCCTGGATCTGCTCCTCGACCCCGAGGTCGGGATCGTCTCGCTGGGCGGTCGGGCCGGAACCGGCAAGTCCGCCCTCGCCCTCTGCGCGGGACTCGAGGCGGTGCTCGAGCGCGGCCAGCACAAGAAGGTCGTCGTCTTCCGGCCGCTCTACGCGGTGGGCGGGCAGGAGCTCGGCTATCTCCCCGGCAGCGAGTCCGAGAAGATGTCGCCTTGGGCGCAGGCGGTCTTCGACACCCTCGGTGCGATCACCAATCAGAACGTGATCGACGAGGTCCTCGAGCGCGGCATGCTCGAGGTGATGCCGCTCACGCCCATCCGCGGACGCTCCCTGCACGACGCGTTCGTGATCGTCGACGAGGCGCAGTCGCTGGAGCGCAACGTGCTCCTCACGGTGCTCTCCCGGATGGGCATGAACTCGAAGGTGGTGCTCACCCACGACGTCGCTCAGCGCGACAATCTCCGTGTCGGACGTCACGATGGCGTGGTCGCCGTGGTGGACAAGCTCAAGGGCCATCCGCTGTTCGCACACGTCACCCTCACGCGTAGTGAGCGCTCGCCGATCGCGGCTCTGGTGACCGAGATGTTGGAGCATGTCACGGGGTAGTTGAGGGATCCCTCTGATTTGCCTTCGGGCAGGGCATCGGGGAGGCTAGGGTCACTTCCTTAAGCGCAACTTCCCCTGCACTTCTGCGCGCCTGACACCTGCTGTCGAGCGAAAGATTAGTTTTGGCCCACGAGACTTATGTCCCGAAGCATCGAGCCGCGCCCGTTTCTGGGCGCCGGCCCCGCCGCCTCCCGGTGGGTGAATTCCCGACTCCGCAGAATCGCAAACCTGCGATCTTCGCGAAGCCCCAGGCATCCCGTGTCCTGGTGGCCTCGAGCATCGCGGTCGCGGCGACCGGCGTAGCGGTCACCACGGGCGTGGTCGGCGCCAGTGGATCCATGCAGCTGGCGGCTGCGTCCGCGAAGACGGGCACCGTCAACGCGTCCGCCTCGAAGTTCCTCTCCGATCGCGCGCCGTCGGTCAGCCGCTCGCTCGATCGCCAGGCGTTCGCCCGCACCGTCAAGGCGGCGGCGCTGTCGAGCACCAGGGGCGCCGCGGTCTCCGGCACCGTGCGCATCAACCCGGTTCAGAAGGCCGTCGCCCAGGGCGACCCGAAGGCGATCACCATCGCGCTGATGCCGTCCTTCGGCTTCTCGCCCAGCGACTTCTCCTGCATCGACCAGATCTGGACCCAGGAGTCTGGCTGGAACGTGCACGCGGACAACCCGTCTTCGGGTGCCTACGGCATCCCGCAGGCGCTGCCCGGCTCTAAGATGGCCTCCGCCGGTGCCGACTGGCAGAACAACGCCACCACCCAGATCAAGTGGGGTCTCGGCTACATCAAGGCGTCGTATGGCACGCCGTGCAACGCCGCGGCGTTCAAGCTCTCCCACGGCTGGTACTAGAGCCGCGATAGGGCCCGAGGCCCGACGCGCCCGCCCGCCGAGCTTGCACTTATTGCGGTCGACCTTGCACTTATTGCGGTCGAA
>JBQCDC010000352.1:0-10355 GCA_051961575.1 Marmoricola sp. | reverse complement strand
CTGCACCGCGGCGTCGGAGGACGACGACTGGACCTCGGCCTCCGCGGTCTGGTTCTGCAGCTCGACGATCTTCCGGGCCCGCTCTTCGGCGAGCTCGGCGGCTGCCGCGGCGGCGCGCTCGATCTTCGCCGCACGTCGCTCAGCCTCGCGGGCCCGCTTGGTGGCCTCCGCGGCCAGACGCTCCGCCTCAGCCACCTTGGCCTGCGCGGCCTCTGCGCCGACCTCGGCCGAGCGTGTCTCGGCCTCGAGGGCGCGCTGCGCGGCGGCCTCGGCAGCTCGTTCGGCCTCCTCGGCACGAGCCTTCGCGTGCTCCGCCTCGAGCTCGGCCTCCGAGGCACGGGTGTCGGCTAGGTCCTTGGCCGCAGCAGCCGATCGCTGGCTCTCCGCAGCCTGCCGCTCGGCGATGGCGGCCCGTTCCTGCGCCTCGGCCAGGGCGAGCTGAGTCGCATCGGTGGCTCGGTGCGCGGCTGCGGCTTCCTCGTTCGCGGCCGCGCTCTCGCTGGCGTGCAGGTCGGTGGGCGCGGGTCGGCTGCGACGCGGGAAGGTTCCACGGATCGCGGCGGCCGAGATGGATGCAGTGGCCGCGGGGGCCTCGGCAGGCCGAGGAGCGGGGATGATCGGCGAAACCTCGGGGACGTCGAGCGCACGCTTCGGCGTCTCGTCGCGGTGAGCGGGCCGGGTGGGACGCTCGCGGCGACGGCTGCGGCGGTCCGTGGGCTTCGAGCGGGGCGCGGTGGGCTCCTCCGCGAGCGCATGCTCGGCGGGCGCCTCGGGCAGCTCCTCGACGGGCACCTCGGCGGGCGTCTTGTCCTCGACCTTGGCCGGTTCCTCCGCGGCCGCCGGCTTCTCGGGAGCCGGCGCTGGGCCGGCCTCTTCGGCATCCAGGGCCTCGGCGAAGACCGCGAACGGGTCCACGAGACGCCCCTCAGCAGCACCGCCGGTGGGCGTAGGAGACGTGGTGTGCTTGCGTCGGCCGAACAGGCGGCGCTTCTCGGGCACCGCTCCGTCGATGTCGACAAGACCCTCGGCCGCGACCTTCAGCGGGTCCTGCAGGTCGGCCGACGACTCCGCGGCATCCTCGTTGCCAGTGGCCTCGGACTTCTTCGGATCAGGCTCCGGAGGCAGGGTCGGTCGAGCGTTGGCCAACGTCCGCCTCCCATCTCAATCGCGCCGATGATGTCCGATGTCATCCAAGCCTATTCCGTGGTCTCTATTCCACATTTCGGTGGGCGTCAACGACCGCATGTCTCAGGAGGCACGGGGGCGGCCGTCATCCAGCGCTCAAGTCTCCTTGTGGATTGTGGATCCGGACGTGTCGTCAGGGCGATCCGTTGCTAGTGTGAAGGCAGCAGGGTGCAAGTTCCAGCGGTTCATTAACGCGGTTGGAGTTTGTGATCCAACGGCGTTGCAGCTTTTGCCCTTTGGGCTCGGGTTCGCCGACGGCGTGTTTCCGCACCTTGCTGGGGATATCGAAGTGATGTCCTCCCGCCTGTGTAACAAGGAGAACAACGAGCATGGCTCAGGGCACCGTTAAGTGGTTCAACGCCGAGAAGGGCTTTGGCTTCATCGCGCAGGAGAACGGTGGTGACGACGTCTTCGTCCACTACAGCGCGATCCAGTCGAACGGCTACAAGTCCCTCGACGAGAACCAGAAGGTCGAGTTCGAGGTCACGCAGGGCCCCAAGGGCCCGCAGGCTGAGAACGTCCGTCCTCTCTGAGGTCGGTCAGCACTCACTAGTTCGAAGACCCCGGTCGCCAGTTATCTGGGGGCCGGGGTCTTCGGCATTCCTCCCGGGGATTGTTGCGTTCCGAAGGCGCGCTGATAAGTTCCGAACGGACTCCTTCCGTTGGGCGTCTGTTCACCTCGCTTTGCATTCCACTTCCTGGGAGTTGTGGTGGCCCTGCGCCTCAAACCATCTGATTCGAGTTTCTACGCCCTGCTGACGGACTCCGCAGCGTTCCTCGTCGAAGGTGCCGGGCTGTTGGCGGAGATGCTCAGCGAGACCGCGGATCGGGTCGCGATCGCCGAGCGGATGCGCAAGACCGAGCATGAGGCGGACGAGAACACGCACGCGATCGTCCGCAAGGTCAACAGCACCTTCGTGACGCCCATCGACCGCGAGGACATCTACGCCCTCGCCTCGCAGCTCGACGACTGCATGGACTTCATGGAGGAGGCCGTCGACCGCGCGCTCCTCTACGAGTTCACCGAGACCCCTGACGGTGTGGCGGAGATGGTCGAGGTGATTCAGCGCTGCGCCGACATCACGGCCGAGGCCATGCCGCGCCTCAAAGGCATGGTGAACCTCGAGGAGTACTGGATCGAGATCAACCGCCTGGAGAACACTGCCGACAAGCACTACCGGCGGATCGTGGCCAAGCTGTTCAGCGGCAAGTACGCCGCCCTTGAGGTCATGAAGCTCAAGGACATCGTGGACTCCCTCGAGCACGCCGTCGATGCGTTCGAGCGAGTCGCGAACACCGTGGAGCAGATCCACGTCAAGGAGTCCTGAGCGTGGAGCTCGCGATCGTTGTCACCGTGGTGGCGGTCGCTCTCCTCTTCGACTTCACGAACGGCTTCCACGACGCGGCCAACGCCATCGCCACCGCGATCTCCACCCGGGCTCTGACCCCGAAGATCGCCCTCACTCTGGCGGCGGTCATGAACTTCGTCGGCGCGCTGCTGGGCCAGCAGGTCGCGCACACGGTGAGCGACACGGTCGACCTGGGCGGCTTGGGCACCCGGCACGCGCTGGTGATCGTGCTCGCCGGTCTGGCCGGAGCGATCAGCTGGAACCTCATCACCTGGTACTTCGGCCTGCCCTCGTCCTCCTCGCACGCCCTCATCGGCGGGCTGGCGGGCGCGGCGATCGCCGCTGGCGCGACGGTGAGTGGATCGACGATCGTGCACAAGGTGCTGATCCCGATGGTGGTCTCGCCTGCGGTCGGGTTCCTCCTGGCCTTCGCGCTGATGCTGGCGATCTTCTGGATCTTCCGGAAGCGCAGCCCGCAGCGCACGTTCCGAGGCTTCCGCTTCGCGCAGACGATCTCCGCCTCCGCGCTCGCGCTCGGCCATGGCCTGCAGGACGCGCAGAAGACCATGGGCGTGATCTTCCTGGCGCTCGTGGTCAGTGGTCACGCGCAGAAGGGGCACGACCTCCCCATGTGGGTGGTGCTCTCGGCCGCGACCGCGATCTCGCTGGGCACCTACTCGGGCGGCTGGCGCATCATGCGCACCCTGGGCAGGCGCATCGTGAAGCTCGACCCCGCCCGAGGCTTCACCGCTGAGGCAGTTGGCGCCGCCGTCCTGTACACCACCGCCTACGTCTACCAAGCCCCCATCTCGACCACCCACGTGATCACCGCCGCCATCATGGGAACCGGCGCAACGGACGGCGCCGCGAAGGTGCGGTGGGGGATGGCTCGGTCGATTCTCGTCGCCTGGGTGATCACGATTCCTGCGGCTGCGCTTTCTGCGGCGCTGGGGTATGAGGTGCTGCGGGTGGTCTTTCGGCTGCCGTGACTTGGGTGCGGGCTGTGCGCGAGGGGGCTCCCCTCAGCAAGAGGCCCTGCCCATTTGCCGTGTCTGCAGGGTCCGTCGCGCGGCGCGCGCCGCACTTCGTCCACACCCGCCTACCTGGGTTTGCTGTGGGGAGCCCCCTCGCACACATCCCTTACGTGGGCTCTCGGGTGCGGGTGGCGCCGGACAGCGACTTGCCCAAGGGCCGCGATTGGCGCGGGGTTGGCGCTGCCACGAAGCGCGCCGGGTGACCCTCACCGCTGCGCGCAGGTTCGCGGGGCCGCCCGATTGCTTGGAGGCGCGCGCAACTGTGAGTGGGGTTTGCCCCCTTCGTCGAGGCAATCCCACGAAGTGGGCTTGGGCTCTTGCCTAGGCGGAGGGGGCAAACCCCACGCGCCGGACAGCAACCGTCGGGGGTTTAGCCGAAGCGCCCCGAGATATAGGCCTCAGTCGCCGGCTCGTCCGGGACGCTGAAGATCTTCTTCGTGGGGTTGAACTCGATCAGGCGGCCGGGCTTGCCGGCTCCGGCGAGGTTGAAGAAGGCGGTGTCCTCGGAGACGCGCGCGGCTTGCTGCATGTTGTGGGTGACGATCACGATCGTGTACTCGTCCTTGAGCGAGTGGATGAGGTCCTCCACTGCCGAGGTCGAGATCGGGTCGAGGGCGGAGCAGGGCTCGTCCATGAGCAGCACCTCGGGCTCGACCGCGATGGCGCGGGCGATGCACAGGCGCTGCTGCTGGCCGCCCGAGAGACCCATCCCGGGCTTGTCGAGGCGGTCCTTGACCTCGGCCCAGAGGTTTGCGCCGCTCAGCGACTTCTCGACGATGTCGTCGGCTTCGCTCTTCTTGAGCTTCTTGTTGTTCAGGCGCATGCCCGCGAGGACGTTCTCGTAGATCGACATCGTCGGGAACGGGTTCGGACGCTGGAACACCATGCCGATGGTGCGGCGCACCTCGACCGGGTCGACGGCGGCCTCGTAGAGGTCCTGACCGTCGACGACGATCTTGCCCTCGACGTGGGCGCCGGGGATGACCTCGTGCATGCGGTTGAGCGTGCGCAGGAAGGTTGACTTGCCACAGCCCGACGGGCCGATCAGCGCGGTCACCGACCGAGCGGGGATGGAGATGTTGACATCCTCCACGGCGAGGAAGTCGCCGTAGTAGATGTTCAGGTTAGAGACATCAATGCTCTTAGCCATTTTCGGTTCGAGACCCTTCAGTGCGACTTCGACGGAGCGAAGATCCGTCCCAACACACGAGCTAGCAGGTTGAGGGCGAGCACGACGATGATCAGCACCAATGCTGCACCCCAGGCCCGGTCGGTGGCGAATTTCGGGAAGAGCCCCGGAGACGAGTACTGCGAGTAGATGAAGACCGGCAGCGTCTCGGTGGGCGTCTGGGGCGCGAACAGGTCCCAGTTCGTCGAGGCGGTGGCGCCGGCGATGATGAGCAGCGGTGCGGTCTCGCCGATGATGCGCGCGATCGCCAGCGTGACCCCGGTGATGATGCCCGAGCTGGCGGTCGGGAGGACCACCTTGACGATCGTGCGCCACTTGGGGACGCCGAGCGCGTAGGACGCCTCGCGGAGGTGCTCAGGCACGAGCTTGAGCATCTCCTCGGTGCTGCGCACCACGATCGGGATCATCAGGAGCGACAGGGCGACCGCGCCGCCCAGGGCCATCTGGACGCCTGCGCCGAAGAAGAGCGCGAACAGGGCGTAGGCGAAGAGGCCAGCGACGATCGACGGGATGCCGGTCATGACGTCGACCAGGAAGCGCAATGCGGCGGCGGCGCGCGACCTGGCGCCGTACTCGACCAGGTAGACGGCGGCCATGATGCCGATCGGAACCGAGATCACGGCCGCGGCGGCCGTGATCATCAGCGTGCCGACGAGCGCGTGCTGGATGCCGCCGCCCTGGCCGATCACGTTGCGCATCGACGAGGTGAAGAAGCTGCCCGTCAACTGGGCGGCGCCGTTCTTCACCACCATCGCCACCAGCGAGATCAGCGGGATCAGAGCGACCGCGAGCGCGCACCACACCAGGGTGGTGAACAAGCGGTCGACCGCGGAGCGCCGGTTCTCGATGAGCAAGGACCAGGTCGGTAGCGCAACCAGGTAGATCAGCACGGCAAGGATCACGATGCCGGCGATGTTGAAGTGGATGCTGAGGCCGATCAGCGTGCTCGCTGCCACGGCCAGGACGGCCACCAGGATCGGAGCGAAGCGTGGCAGCCGCGGGTGGCGGATCGCGATGTGATCGGAGGAGCCGATCGTGACGTCGGTCATCGCATCTCCCGTCGGGCCACGATCAGGCGGGCCGCGAAGTTGATGATGAACGTGATCGCGAACAGGACCAGACCGCTCAGGATGAGCGCGTTGATCGCCTTGCCGCTGGACTCGTTGAAGTTCAGCGCGATGTTGGCCGCGATCGTCGAGGGGTTGGTGCTGGAGATCGTGTTGAACGTGATGCTTCCGACGCCGGTCACCGACAGCACCATGGCGACGGCCATGGTCTCGCCCATCGCGCGGCCGAGGCCGAGCATGACCGCGGACACGATGCCCGAGCGTGCGTAGGGGAAGACGGCGAGACGGATGGTCTCCCAGCGGGTGGCGCCGAGGGCCAGCGCTGCCTCCTCGTTGAGGCGCGGCGTCTGCAGGAAGATCTCGCGACTGATGGCGGTGATGATCGGAAGGACCATGATGGCCAGCACGATCGAGGCGGTCAGGATCGTGCGGCCGGTGTCGGAGGCCGGACCCTTGAAGAGCGGGAACCAGCCCACGTGGTCGGCCAGCCACGAGTACACGGGGACGAGCTTGGGGCCGAGGTACGTGATGCCCCACAGGCCGTAGACGACCGAGGGGACGGCCGCGAGCAGGTCGATCAGGTAGCCGATCACGGTGGCGACCGACTTGGGTGCGTAGTGGGAGACCGTCAGCGCGAGGCCGATGGCCAGGGGCGTCGCGATCGCCAGCGCCATGACAGCGGCGAAGAGCGTGCCGAAGACGAGCGGCCAGACGTAGCCGACGAAGGTCGAGTGCCCAGCGAGGTCGCTCGAGGATGCGCTCAGGGCGGGGATCCCCTGAACGGTGAGGAAGATGGCCACACCGGCGAGGGCCGCAAGGATCAGGATCCCGGACCCTCGCGCGGTGGAACCGAAGATCAAGTCGCCCAGGCGGCGGGGAGCCTGCCTGGGCGACTTGGTCGTGACGGCGACGTCAGTCACTAGTGGTGCTTCCTCACTTGGCGGTGATCGCGTTGAAGAAGGACGTGGCCTTGGCGGACAGGCTCGCCGGGAGCGGAGCCGAGCCAGCGGTCTTCTGAGCCTCGGCCTGGCCGGCAGCGCTCACGATGTGGAGCAGGTAAGCCTTGACCAGCTTCTCCTTGGCGGCCGGGTACGTCGGGCACGCGATCAGGTACGAGACCAGGGTGATCGGGTAGGCCGTCGGGTCGGTCGAGGTGCGCTCCACGGAGAGGGCGTAGTCGGTGGCGTCGCGGCCGCTCTTCTGCTTGGAGAGCTCGACGTCCTTGGCCGCACCAGCCGCGCTCGGCTGGATGAAGCTGCTGCCGACCTTGATCGAGGCCTTCGAGAAGGGGCCCGCCTGGCTGTCGTCGATGTACGCGATGCCGCCGTTGGCAGCGGTCAGCGCCGAGACCACGCCCGAGGTGCCGGTCGCACCCTCACCGGTGATCGACTTCGGCCAGTTGCTGTCGGGCTTCTCGGTCCATGCGGACGGAGCTGCCTGGCTCAGGTAGTTGGTGAAGTTGTTCGTGGTGCCCGACTTGTCCGAGCGGTGGATCGGAGCGATCGAGAGGTTGGGAAGGCTCACACCGGAGTTGAGCGCCGCGATCTGCGGGGCGTTCCACTTGGTGATCTTGTTGCTGAAGATGCCGGCGATGGTCGCGGCGTCGAGGTTCAGCTTGGTCACGCCGGGAACGTGGAACGCCACGGCGATCGGGCTGATGTAGTCGGGAACCTCGATGACCGAGCCACCACAGCGGGACTTGGCAGCGGCAACCTCACCCTTGGTGGGGTCGAGCGCGCTGTCCGAGCCGGCGAAGTCGACGGCGCCGGCGTTGAACTTGGTGACACCGCCGCCCGAGCCGACGGGGTTGTAGTTGATGGTCGCACCCGAGTTGGCGGTCTGGAAGCCCTGGGTCCAGGCAGCCTGGGCGGCCTGCTGGGCGGTCGAACCGGCGCCGTTGATCGTGCCCGAGAGGCCCGATCCACCGCCGCTCGATGACGAGCCGCAGGCGGCGAGGGAGAGGCTGAGCGTAAGAGCGGCGGCGGCCGGGACGGCCACACGACGCAGGGAAGTGACGTTCACTTGTTTCTCCTGATTCCTCAAGGTTTGAGTTGACTGCAACGTAGGAAGGTCAGGTGTCGCGATACTCCCCTGATGGTTAACGGAAGGTGAACGCTGGGTTTATGCAAGGGAGAATTGAGCGTGAACAGCAGGCTCACAGATTCATGTTGTTGTCAGGTTGCCAGGTGGCGTTCGACCGCGACGATCCGACCCTTGCGGTGGTGGCAGACCACGAACTCGGCGGTGGCGAGTGGCTCTTCCGGGACCCCGAGGTACTCGAACAAGCGCGGGAGCACTGGCCTGTGGCTGCACAGGACCGTCGACCGGCGCGATGCCATCAGGCCGTCGAGCAGCGTCGCGATCTGCCCACTGTCGACCAGTTCCTCGCTGATCTCCGGGTGATCGACGACCTTGGTTCCGATCAGGTCGGCGTAGGGCGCGACCGTCTGCGCGCAGCGAACGCTCGGCGAGCTGTGCACCTCGGAGATCCCGTAGGCCTCGAGCAGCGGAACGAGTGCAGCGGCTTCGGCTCGTCCGGTGCGGCTCAGCGGCCGCTCGGTGTCGGGCGCGGTCCAGGCGGAACGTTTCTGGGCTGTCGCATGTCGCGCGATCACGAGGGCCGCGGTGCGCTTGGGCTGTGAGCGGAAGGCGTCGAGCACCTCGACGTCATCGAGGTAGCTCAACCGGTGCACCGCCGAGCCGACCGGGAGCCAGCGGATCTCATCGACCTCGGAGTTGGGGACGAAGGCGTGCTCCTCGGCCGCGTCGTGAACGCGGGCGACCCAGTAGTTGACCACTTTCGAGCGGTCCCCGCTGACCTCGTAGAACTGCGGGGGCAGCGGCCGGCCCAGCTGGATCGGGAGGCCGGTCTCCTCCCAGACCTCGCGGGTCGCGGTGGCCAGCACGTGCTCGCCCGGATCCTGCTTTCCCTTGGGGAAGGACCAGTCGTCGTACTTGGGGCGGTGCACCAACAACACATCGCGACCACCGCGTCGCGTGATGACTGCTCCAGCTGCGACCACATCGGCACCGCGGGACATGCCAGTAGTCTCACATCACAGGTCTGATGTCGTCGTGGAGGGCGGACGGAGAATCCGTGAAGTTCGAGTTGCCGGGAGTCGTGCGCCGCTTTTTCGAGCGTCGTACGGCCCGTGTGGTGGCTGCCGGGGTGGCGATCGTGGTGGTCCTGGTGGGCGGAAGCGCGCTCTGGGCGCGCTGGTGGCGGGAGCATCACCCGAGCGGTCTGCTTGCCGCGATCACGGCGATGCCCGTCGCGACGCAACGATTGAACTTCACCGACTGGTCGGAGGTCCGGCTTCAGCTGCGGGTCTATCGAGACACCGAGGTCAGCACGATGACCTCGTGGCTGCAGCAGGCCTTCGATGACGACCTGAGCCCGGCATCGATCATGGCCGACTCGGGCCCGCTGATGCAGAAGACCTTCGGCTTCTCACCCGCCAACACCCAGTGGGAGGCCTACGGCCAGGCGCCGAGCGGCCAGGTCGAGGTCCTGCGGATGAACGACACCGTCGACTTCGCCGAGATCAGAGCCCACCTGAAGAAGGCCGGCTATCCGGCTCCGTCCTCACCGACCGGAGTCTGGGCGGGTGGGACCGACCTCCTGGCCAGCATCGACCCGTCGCTCTCGGCCGAGTTCGCCAACGTCGTGCTGCTGCCCGACCAACACCTAGTGCTGGCGAGCTCGTCGCTGCCGTTCCTGTCGGCCGCCTCGGCCACGGTCGCCGGCAAGCAGAAGGCGCTGAGCTCGGTCGACTCGCTCAACAGCATGCTCAACACCATCGACGAGCCGGCCGCCGCGGTGGTGTGGCCGCGTGACTTCGCCTGCGCCGACCTGGCCATGTCCAGTGCCGATCCGGATGCGCAGGCCCAGGCGCAACAGGCGATCGCCGCCGCGGGTCAGACGACGCCGCTGGTCGGGTTCGCCCTGGCGCTGGACGGGGATGGCGTGCTGACGGCTGCGGAGCAGTTCACGTCGGCGTCCGTCGCGGAGGGTGACCTGAAGGCGCGGGCCGCGCTGGCGACCGGACCGGAGTACGGGCGCAGCTCCTCCAACTTCTCCGACGACTTCACCCTGGAGTCGGCCTCGACGAAGAACGCCACGATCCTGCTCCAGATGAAGCCCAAGCGAAGCGGCGTCTTCCCGCTCTCGTCGCTCTACTCGGGTCCGTTGGTCTTCGCCACCTGCTGACTCCTCGTTGGTCGGGCGACCGAGCCGTCTGCGGTTTCACTACGGGCGTTGTGAAGTGGTGGCTTCCCGATCGAAATTTCGATCCGGATGCCGCAAGTTCGATCGCCTCGTGCACCGAAGGCCGCTGCAGCCTTAGCCATCCTCGTCGATCGGGCTGTTCGGGAGTTTCTGGCCACAGCCGGATCGCGACCCGATCAAAGTGGTGGGGGGGGGGGGCGGCTGTAGAAAGTGGGTGGCGCCCAACACCAACCCCCCCAGCACCAACCCGCGCCGCAAGCGGCCCGCCACCCCCGGGCCGCGGGACGGGGCCGTGGCCCCCCG
>JBQCDC010000351.1:0-5811 GCA_051961575.1 Marmoricola sp. | reverse complement strand
TGGGCGCGTCCTTGAGGGTCACGGTGACACCCTGGCCCGAGACCGGTGTGAACCCAGCGGCCTGCTTCAACGCGTCGAGAGCGGGCTGGAGCTTGGCCACCCGAGTGTCGTGAACGCTCTGCGTCAGGGCCGAGACCTGTTGGTTGAGATCCGCGACCTCGGACTGCAACCCGTTGACGCGCTCGCGCTCGTTGATGAGCAGAGTGGTCAGGTCGGTCACGCTGCTGCCGCGCAGATCGACGCCGTGCGAGGTGATGGCGCTGGTGACGAAGAGGACTCCGGCTGCGCCCGCGACAACCAGGGTCGCCACACTCCACGCACGCGAGCGTGAAGGCACAGGCATGTTGACTAGGCTAGCGACCGTTTGCGGCTTTCCCAGCCTTCACCGATCAAGGGAGTACGACGTTGTCCAAGCGCTCTGCAAGCGACCCGGGCCTGTCGATGAGCGCCCGCTCTCTGAGCGGCTTCACGACCTCGTGGGTGCGCGTCGGCATCGCCTCGGCCGTGGCCGTCCTCGGCATCGCGTGGATCGCCGTCTACATGCTCGCGGCCCGCGGACACGCGGTCGGTGACCTCAACGCCAAGGGCACTGCGGTCGTGCACACCTCGCTGCCGTGGATGTCGGACCTGAAGAACTGGAACTACATGATCGGCTTCGGCTTGATCATGATCGCGCTCATCATCGCCGCGAACCGGACCACGCCGCTGGGTCGAGGCCGTGGCGTCGTCGTCGGCATGCTCGCGTGCTTCCTGTTCGGCCTGGCCTGGGTGGTCACCTATTACATGGCCGCCTCCCACATCAGCTCGATCCCGATCATGAAGGACCTCAACCAGTACAACCTGCTGGTGGGTGTGGCCTTCATGGCCGTGGGCTTCAGCTTCGCCACCAAGTGGGAGTAGAACCCGGCCGAATTACATCGCTGTAGTTCTCCACAGCGTTGTCCCCAGCCTGGGGATAAGTGACCGCTCGCGCGCTAGAACTGACGGTTCGGGCGGCGGAGGTTGCGGAAGTTCATCAGGATCAGCGTCATCAGCGCGCCGCCGATCAGGCCGCCGATGTGGCCCTGCCAGGAGATGCCGGGCACGGTGAACGTGAGCACCAGGTTGAGGATGAGCCAGAACACGACCTGGCCGAAGAGCTCCGGGGTGCGGCGGCTGAGGATCAGCAGCGCACCTAGCAACCCGAAGATCGCACCGGAGGCACCGAGCGTCGGACTCTGTGGCGTGGAGAACAGCAGCACGCCGAGCGACCCGCCCAACGCGGCGACGAAGTAGATGGTCAAGAAGCGAGCGCGCCCGAAGACCGCCTCGAGCCCGGGACCGAGGAACCACAGGGAGAGCATGTTCGCCGCGATGTGCCACAGCTCGACATGACTGAAGGCCGACGTGACCACCTGCCACGGCGCCCCATCGGTGAAGCCGGCCACCCAATGCGCTCCGTTGCCGACGGTCGAGCAGAGGTCGTGGGGCGCGTTGGGGTAGTACCCCTGACCGCTTGCGTCGACGCACGATCCGTCGCGGCGAAGGGCGAAGGCCTGATAGATCCGGCTGGTGTAGCTACCCGTGATGGTGATGAGGAGCCAGACGAAGGCGTTGATCCCGATCAGCACCATCGTGGTGAGCTCGGGCCGACCACTGATGCGGCCGCCGAAAACGGTCCGCGGTTGCCGGACGGACTTCTTGCCCTCGTTGACGCAGTTCGGGCACTGGAATCCGACCGACGCCGGAGTCATGCAGTCCGGACAGATGGGCCGGCCGCAGCGCTGACAACTGATCCAGGTCGCACGACCGGGATGGCGGTAGCACTGCGGCGCGGCTTGCTCAGTCATGGATGTTCCCCCGGTTCGTGACGCCGCTCCTCAACCTCGGTGGTCAGTCGCGGGTGATCTCGACCGAGTCGATGACCACCGGGTTGACCGGGCGGTCACCGGGGCCGACGGGGGTGGTGCCGATCGCATCGACGACGTCGCGCGACGCCTGGTCCGCGACCTCACCGAAGATCGTGTGGCGGTTGGTCAGCCATTCGGTCGGCACCGTGGTGATGAAGAACTGGGAGCCGTTGGTGCCCGGACCGGCGTTGGCCATGGCGAGCAGGTACGGCTTGGTGAAGGCGAGCTCCGGGTGGAACTCGTCCTTGAACTTGTAGCCCGGTCCGCCCGTGCCGGTGCCCAGCGGGCAGCCGCCCTGGATCATGAAGTTGTCGATGACGCGGTGGAAGCCCAGACCGTCGTAGTACTTCACGCCCGAACGCCCGGCGTCGTCCTTGAAGTCGATGGTGCCCTCAGCCAGCCCGACGAAGTTCTCGACGGTCTTCGGCGCGTGGTTGGGGAACAGGTTGATCACGATGTCGCCGCGGTTGGTGTGCAGCGTCGCCTTGAGGTCGGACATTCAGATCTCGCTTTCGTGTGGGTGCGAACTGGGGGCTGGTTGAGCGGAGGACCATTCCGGGTGCTCGGCGCGCACGCGCTTGATGGCGCGGGCCTCGGCCCAGAAGGAGACGAAGGGCACAGTGCCGCACAGCAGCGTGACCACGGTGAACGGCAGGGACCAGCGCGACTCGTTCGCGAGGATCAGCGCGACCAGCACGAAGGCCATGTAGATGAAGCCGTGCGCGATGCCGAGGTACATGTTGATGTGCGTGCCGAGCATCTGACCGCTGGCGCCCTGCTCCAGGAAGTCCGGCCAGAAGCTCGGAGCGACCTTGTACGCGTACTTGAGCGGGATGCCCACGACGACGAGCGTGATGATCGAGCACCCCACCACCGTGGCGAGCACGCGGTAGAGCAGAAACAGTGCCTTCATGATTGTCATGATGCAGGTGAGGCTACCTGTGTATCGGTAGGCGGCCGGCGCTGGTCTCGGCACCAGCGCCACCACAGGTAGACGGCCAGGCCGGCGAACAGCCGCCACTGCACGCCGTAGAGGAAGTTGCGCAGTCCGGTGCCGAAGTCGGCGCCCGAGGTCGAGGTCTGGGTCGGCCCCAGCTTCTGCACGGCGTCGAGCCCGCTCGAGGCCGATTTCGCGACCACGTAGCCGGAGTAGAGGGGCGTGTTGATGACCTGGGTCACAGCGGCGAGGCTCAACGACCCGAAGACGCCCTTGCGGATCTCCACCGGGTTGGTCTCATCGCTGGGCTCGAGCCAGCCGCCGATGCTCACGGGTACCGCGGCGACCGAAGGCGCGGACGCGGTGGGCACCCATCCACGCAGCACCGGGATCGCACTGCTGCCGATCACCACCGGCGTCACGACCCAGTACCCCTTGGCTCCGGATCGATCGGGGGAGCGCACGTCGGCCACGTAGAAGGTCTCGTTCGGCGCCCAGCGACCCGTCAGCGTCACCGGTCGGCCGATGTCGTTGCCCGGGAACGCCTGGCCCTGCGCGAACACCTTCGTCAGGGCGATCGGCGGGAGGCCGGAGAGGTCATGCTCCTGCGCTCGGCGGCTGGCCTGCCAGACGTCGAACTGCCAGGTGGCCAGCGCGATCGACGCCGCCACGGCAGCGATCGTCAGGAGGTGAGCGCCCCAGAAGCGTCGCGCAAGCAGGCTGGTCTGCTCAGGCGAGGACTGGTCGGGCGCGTTGGGCACCCGGAAACCCTACGTGGCAACATTCAAACCATGGTTACCGCCGTGCACCACTTCAGCGCTGCGCACATGGAGCCCCTCGCCTCGTTCGGCGGCCGGCTCATGCCGACGACCCTGGTGGCGCACTGCCTCCTGGTCGAAGGCGCGGACGGCCTCACCCTCGTCGACACGGGGTTCGGGACAGTTGACCTCGCGCAGCGGCGCATGGGTCTCGCGTTCGCTCAGGGAGCCCGGCTGAGCCTCGACCCGAGCAACACGGCGCTATCGCACGTCCAAGCCCTCGGCTTCGCGGCGTCCGACGTCCGCAACATCGTGGTCACTCACCTCGACCTCGACCACGCCGGCGGCATCAGCGACTTCCCGGACGCCACCGTGCACGTCTTCGTCGACGAGCTCGAAGCTGCTCGCAAGCGGGCGACGTTCCTCGAGAAACAGCGCTACATCCCAGCGCAGTGGGACGACGCCAACTGGCTGCCGCGGTCGGTCGGCGGCGACTCATGGCTCGGCTTCGAGTCCGTGCGCGTCATCTCCGACGACATCCTGCTGATCCCCATGCGCGGCCACACCCGTGGGCACTGCGCCGTCGCGGTGCGTCGCCCGAGCGGCGGCTGGTTCCTGCACGCGGGCGACGCGTACTTCGACGCGGGCGAGAAGATCACCCCGCCCACCTGCCTGCCCGGTCTGCGTCACTTCCAGACACTCATGCAGATGGACGCGAAGGCGCGCGTGTCCAACCAGGACCGCCTGCGCTCGCTCTACGCCGAGCACGGACCCGAGTCGGGCTCGGACGAGATCGTCACGATGTTCTGCGCGCACTCGGCG
The DNA here is from genome assembly GCA_051961575.1 of Marmoricola sp. Taxonomy (GTDB): domain Bacteria; phylum Actinomycetota; class Actinomycetes; order Propionibacteriales; family Nocardioidaceae; genus Marmoricola. The sequence goes on along the minus strand of JBQCDC010000351.1, from coordinate 1,405 downwards.
CCGGAGCTCGCCGCCCTGGCCGGCGTGACGGACTGATGATCCCTCGGTCGCACTATCGCAACGTCGTCACGAGCAGCCTTGACGCCGGACCTGGCGATCTCTTCGTCGCGCTGATCGGGGCGCGGGACGGGCACGACTTCGTCGAGGCCGCAGTAGCAGCGGGCGCGACGGGTGTGGTGGTCTCGCGCCAGGTCGACGTTCCCGCTGAGGTCGACGTCTACCTGGTCGACGACACGCTCGAGGCCCTGCGCAAGCTGGCCGCGACCGTTCGCGAGTCCTCCTCGGCGGACGTCCTCGCCATCACCGGGAGCGTGGGCAAGACCACGACCAAGGATGTGCTCGCGCACATGCTCAGCAGCCTGGGTCGCAACGTCGTCAGCAGTCCGAAGAGCTTCAACAACCATCTCGGCGTGCCCCTCACCCTGCTCATGCTCGACGGCCAGGACGACCTGGTCGCTGAGGTCGGCACCAACCATCCGGGGGAGATCGCGGACCTGGCAGCGTTGATCCGCCCTCGGGCCGCGATCGTCACCAACATCGGCCACGCGCACCTAGGGAACTTCGAGTCGCGCGATGCCCTCGCCGACGAGAAAGCCTCGCTCTACAAGGCGGTTGAGCCCGGAGGCGTCTGGTTCGTCAATGCCGACGACGACCTGCTGCTGGCCGCTGTCGACCGGCTGCAACGCCCCGACGCAACCCGCGTCATCAGCTACGGAACAGCGCGGAGCGCCGATGTTCGTGCCTCCGACGTGACCGTCGACGAGAACGGCACGCGGGGCACCCTCACCGCGAACGGGCAGTCTGTGCCGTTCGCCATTCCGCTCATCGGCAAGCACTTCGCAGGAACCGCGGCGGCCGCGGTCGCTGTCGCGATCGAGCGGGGCCTCGACCTGGCCGAGGCGGCAGAGGCGTTGGCCGCGTTCCCGGGATCGGTCGGCCGCGCATCCGTGACGCTACGCGGCAATCTTCGCGTGATCGACGATTCCTACAACGGCAGTCCGGACTCGATGCTGGCCGCACTCGACACGCTTGCCTCCCTTCCCGAGCAGCGTCGCATCGCCGTGCTCGGCGAGATGCGCGAGCTCGGGGACTGGTCGGATGCGATGCACGAGGCCGTCGGCGCCAAGGCCGGACTGTCGGTCACCGATCTGATCTTCATCGGGCCCTCGTTCGAGATCGTGCGAGACACCGCGATGGCCTCAGGGCTGGCGGCCGAGCGGATTCATCCGGCGGAATCCGCGACGCACGCGGCGCACGTCTTGCAGGACCTGCTCACCGACGAGCCCACCGCGGTGCTGGTGAAGGGGTCCCGATTCGTGCACACCGAGCGGGTCGCGCTCGCGCTCGAGGGACTGACAGTGAAGTGCGAGCTGGCGGTTTGCGAGCTCTACATCCACTGCCGCAC
>JBQCDC010000350.1:0-3370 GCA_051961575.1 Marmoricola sp. | reverse complement strand
TCGCGTAGCCGGTTCAGGATGTAGTCCGCGACTGTGGTCATGTCCGCGCGGTACCCGCGGCACGCGGCACCATGCGCTGCATGGCCCCGGTCCTTCCGGGGTATCGACAGCGAGTGACCGACGACCTGGTGAAAGCGCTCGAGGACGCTGTCGACGGGGAGGTCCGCTTCGATACCCAGGCGCGAGCGGCCTACGCAACCGACGGCTCCAACTTCCGTCAGGTACCGATCGGCGTCGTGATACCCCGGAACGTCGAGGCCGCGGCGACGGCCGTTCGGATCTGCTCCCAACACGAGGTTCCGGTGCTGTCCCGTGGAGGCGGGACCAGCCTGGCCGGTCAGTGCACGAACACCGCCGTCGTCATCGACTGGTCCGTGCACTGCAACCGATTGATCTCGGTCGATCCCGATGGCCGCACCTGCGTCGTCGAGCCCGGAATCGTCCTCGACGATCTGAATCGCCAGCTCCGCGGTCACCAGCTGCGCTTCGGTCCCGAGCCCGCGACACACCGCAACTGCGCGCTCGGCGGCATGATCGGGAACAACTCGTGCGGCGCGACCGCCCAGCGCACCGGCAAGGTCGTCGACAACGTCAAGCGCCTGGAGGTGATGCTCCCGTCGGGGCTGCGGTTCTGGTGCGGGCCCACCGACGACGAGGAGTACGCGACGATCGAGCGCCGTGGCGATCTGAGGGCAGCGCTGTACCGGAGTCTGCGCGACCTGCGCGATCGCTACGCCGAGGACATCCGGGCGGGCTACCCGCAGATCCCACGCCGGGTCTCCGGCTACAACCTCGACTCACTGCTGCCCGAGAACGGCTTCGACGTGGCCAGGGCACTCGTCGGCAGCGAGTCGACGCTGGTGACCGTTCTGCGCGCCGAGCTCGACCTCGTGCCCGTCCTCCCTGAGCGGACCCTGGTGGTGCTCGGTTTCGACGACATCTTCGCGGCCGCGGATGCCATCCCGGCGGTGCTCGAGTACGAGCCGGTGGCGCTGGAGGGTGTCGACCACTACCTGATCCGCGACGAGCGCCTCAAGCAGATGCACGGTGTCGCCCTGGACGAGCTGCCCAAGGGCGACGGCTTCCTCATGGTCCAGTTCGCGGCTGAGACCAAGGAGGAGGCCGAGGAGCAGGCCTCCCGTCTGGTCGGCCACGTCGACGACATCGGTCGCGACGTCAGTCATCTCCTTCTCGACGACCCGAGCGCGGAGGACAAGTTCTGGGCCGTCCGCGAGGCAGGGCTCGGCGCCACCGCACACGTCCCCGGTCATCGCGACACCTTCGAGGGCTGGGAGGACTCGGCCGTCGCGCCGGATCGGCTCGGCGACTACCTGCGCGAGTTGCATGCGCTCTACGACGAGTTCGGCTACCTGAGCGACGCCGGGCCGAGCCTGTACGGCCACTTCGGCCAGGGCTGCGTCCACACCCGGATCCCGTTCGACTTCACCAGTGCCGAGGGTGTGCACACCTACCGACGCTTCATGGAGCGTGCCGCGCACCTGGTCGCGGCCTACGGCGGCTCACTCTCGGGCGAGCACGGCGACGGCCAGAGCAGGGGAGAGCTTCTGCGGATCATGTTCGGCGACCGCCTGGTCACCGCCTTCGAGGAGATGAAGGCGATCTTCGATCCGGGCGATCTGATGAATCCGGGGAAGGTGGTCCACCCGGCCGCTCTCGACGAGCACCTGCGGCTGGATCGTGACTGGGCGCCGCGCCAGAAGCGCAAGCTGTCCTTCTCGTTCCCTGAGGACGACGGCTCGTTCAGCCAAGCCGCCAGCCGATGCGTGGGGGTGGGGCGCTGCCGCCAGAGCGGTCCCGCCGAGGGTGAGGTGATGTGTCCGTCCTACCAGGTCACGCGGCAGGAGGAGCACAGCACCCGAGGGCGGGCGCGTCTCCTCTTCGAGATGCTCGACGGCCATGGCGACGGCCCCATCCGTGACGGCTGGCGATCGACGGAGGTGCGCGACGCCCTCGATCTCTGTCTCGCCTGCAAGGGCTGCAAGAGCGACTGCCCGGTGAACGTGGACATGGCCACCTACAAGGCCGAGTTCCTCTCCCAGCACTATCGCGGCAGACTGCGCCCGCGCGCCGACTACGCCCTCGGAGCGCGTCCCACCGTCGCCGCTCTCGTCGACCTCTCGAGATCGGCCCCCATCGTCAACCGGGTCGGACGGATGCCTCCGCTCCGGCATCTGGCCACGGCAGCCGCGGGGCTCGAGAACCGGGTCCTTCCGACCTTCGCCGAAACCTCTCTTCAGCGCTGGTGGCGTGATCGCCCCACGGGTGGCGCCCCTGCTGAACGGGGCACCGTGATGCTCTGGCCGGACACCTTCACGAACTACTTCGCCCCCCAGATCGGGCATGCGGCGATCGCCCTGCTGGAGGACGCGGGCTGGCGAGTGGTGCTCCCCGACGACCGAGTGTGCTGTGGCCTGACCTGGATCTCGACCGGTCAGCTCACGACCGCCAAGCGCAAGCTGCGGCACACCGCTGCCGTGCTGCACGACCACCTCGCCTCCGGAGGGCTGGTGGTCGGGCTGGAGCCGAGCTGCACCGCGGTCTTCCGCAGCGACGCCACGGATCTGCTCCCGGAGGACCGCGATCTGGCGAGACTGCAGAATCAGACGGTCACGCTCGCGGAGTTGCTGACCCAGCACACCGACGGCTGGCAGGTGCCGCGGGCACCGGGCCGGCGCTCGGCGATCGCGCAGGTCCACTGCCACCAACCTGCCGTCCTGGGATGGGACGCCGACCGGACGCTGCTGGAAGCCGCCGGCGTGGAGGTGGAGGCGCTGGACTCGGGTTGTTGCGGTCTGGCGGGCAACTTCGGGTTCACCGCCGGTCATGGAGACGTCAGCCGGGCCATCGCCGAGCAGGTCCTGCTTCCCCGGGTGCGAGAGCGCGGACCCGAGGTGACCGTGCTGGCCGACGGCTTCTCCTGTCGTACCCAGATCGAGGAGCTCGCGCCCGGGGCGCGACCCCAGCACCTCGCCGAGGTCCTTGCGGCGCATGTGAGCGGAGGCGCCGGGTACCGCTCTGAGGACGTGCTGACCACGGGGAAGGACTGGCCATGACGGATACCCCAGGAGTAGATGAAGCCGGCGTCGAGCTGGCCGAGGAGCTGGTGTTGATCGAGGCCGAGGTGAGTGCCATGTCGACCACTCCGACGACTCCCGACGACTCCGCTCGGCTGTTCGAGCTCGCTGCGCGCGAGTACGAGATCCTCGCCGAGTTGGCTCGGCTCCGCCGCCGCACGGATGATGGGTGACGCGCACGGGTCGCCGCTGATCGAGGACGTCTCCGCTCGCGCCTACACGATCCCGACCGATCAGGACGAGGCTGACGCGACGCTGTCCTGGGACAGCACCAC
>JBQCDC010000349.1:0-7613 GCA_051961575.1 Marmoricola sp. | reverse complement strand
ATCGTGTGGACTTTCGGTCACCAGGTGACTGAAAGTCCACACGATCTTTTCGTGGAGCTGCGGGGAATCGAACCCCGGTCCTAGAGCGCTGTGCCAGGTCTTCTACGGGTGTAGTCCGCGAGTCGCTTTTCTCGGCCCCGGCGCTGGCACGGACACGTGCGCCGACGGGCTCAGTCGGGATTAAGTCCCGATCAACCCTCCCGACGGAGGTTGATCAGCAAGCCTTCTAAATGAGATCAGAATCCGGGACGAAGGCGGATGCCCGGTCTGACCCTTCGATCACTGCTCAGGCAGCGAGAGCGAAGTCGTTGCGGTTTGAGTTGGCAACTATGTGTTTCCAGCGATCGTTTAAGAGATAACGCTGGCTCCTCTACCCGCTTCTCCTGGGACGAACGACCCCAGTCGAAACCGATCAGCCCCTCTTGAGTTGTAGGTCCAGTCTAGCGATCTGCCGATGCCGTCTCATCCGAGTTATGGTCGTGGCGTGACGGCAGTAGACCCGCGGGTCGACGACTATCTCGCCAGTCTGGTCCCCTGGCAGGCCGCCCTCGGGCAAGAACTTCGGGCTCTGATCCACCACGCCGACCCCCACGTCGGGGAGACGATCAAGCGAACGGTCCAGCCCTACTTCGTGCTTGACGGCAACGTCTGCGCATTCCTTGGAACCAAGGATCACCTCAACTTGTTCCTCTACGACGGCGCCATCGTCCCCGATCCGCACGGCATCATCACGAGCGGCCACGACAACGCCACGGCGCGTTGCATCGCCTTCTACGAGAACGACCTCGTCCCCCGAGAGCCGCTACTCGAGATGCTGCGCGCGATCATCGCCAACAACCGCGCCGGCGGGTGGCGAAAGCTCAAAAGCGGAGGTTGAGGAGCGCCGAAGGCGCCTCACGAAACCCCGTCGCCGAAGAAGACTCGGCGTCCGTTCTCCCAGCACACGGCACGCAACCAGTCATCCCCGAACCCCAACCTCTCCAAGCTCTCCAGCTGGTGTGCATAGGGATACGGGATCGTCGGGAAGTCCGTGCCGAGCAGGATCTTGTGGCCCAGGTCCGCGATCCGTGGCATCGCATCAGCCGGGTAGGCGCCGTCGGCGTTGAAGAAATCGGTGAACACCATCGTCGTGTCGAGCATGGTGTTCTCGTAGGTCTCCGCGAGCTTCAGGAAGCGTCGGTACTCAGGCGCTCCCATGTGCGCGACGATCACGCGCAACCGAGGATGCCGTTCGAGCAGGGCAGCAAGAAACTCCGGCCCGGTGAAGGCACCGGGCACCGGCCCCGACCCCACATGGATGACGATCGGAGTTCCGGCATCCTCGAGCAGACCGAACGCAGCCGTCATCAACGGATCGGCTAACTCGAACTCCCCCACCTGCGTGTGCAGCTTGAAGACCTGGACGCCCTCCGCGATCAGCGCGCCGACATAGTCCGCGACCCCCTCCTCGGGAAAGAAGGTCGCCGACCAGAGGCACTCGGGCACGGACGCAGCGAACTCACGCGACCACTCATTCAGATACGAAGCGATCCCGGGCTTGTGCGCATACGGCAGCGAACTGAAGTGCCGCACCCCCATCGCACGCAACTGAGAAACCCGCTCGTCATGGGTCCCGCGATAGCGAATCCCCCACTGCCGGCCGATCTTCGGACCGGCCTGGTCGAACTGAGCCCACACCTTGTCCTGAATGTTCTGGGGCAGGAAGTGCGCGTGGACGTCGAACAGGCCAGGCAGGCCCAGTCCCTGCCACCAGGCAGGAACATCGGCGTCCTGCATCACTCGCGGCCCTTGAGGTGGCGGCCGAGCGCCTGCTGCTTCTCGCGATTGTCGTCACGCTCGCGCAAGGACTGTCGCTTGTCCCACGACTTCTTGCCCTTCGCCAGCGCGATCTCGACCTTGGCGCGGCCGTCCTTGAAGTAGAGCGACAGCGGCACGATCGTGTAGCCCTTCTCGTTCACCTTGCGCTCGATCTTGTCGATCTCCGAGCGATTGAGGAGAAGCTTGCGCTTGCGGCGCGCGGAGTGGTTCGTCCAGGTGCCCTGCGAGTACTCGGGAATGTGCACCGAGTGCAGCCAGACCTCGTCCTTCTCGATGTCGACGAAGCCGTCCGCCAGGTTCGCGTGACCGGCTCGCAACGACTTGACCTCGGTACCCATCAACACCAGGCCCGCCTCGTAGGTGTCCTCGATGTGATAGTCGTGGCGCGCCTTCCGATTCTGCGCGATCAACTTGCGCCCCTGCTCCTTGGCCATAAGGGGCATCTTCTCAGGTCACGCAACGAGGTTTCGTGACGCCGCTTCGCGGCTCCTCAACCTCCGGCTAGAAATATCGCGCAGGGTTCACGGCGACGCCATCGCGCAGCACGGTGTAGTGCAGGTGACAGCCCGTGGACCATCCGGTCGTGCCTGTGTAGGCAACGACCTGGCCTCGACGCACATGCTGACCAACCCGCACCGCATAGCGGCTCAGGTGGTTGTGGATCACCGTGTAGTTGTGGCCGTTGATGTTGCCGAGATCGATGTAGAGGCGGTTGCCCCAGACGTCCGAGTAGTATTCGGAGATGACAGTTCCGCGATCCGCGGCCCACTGCGGTGAACCACAGGACGCCCCGATGTCGACGCCGTCGTGCAGGCCCCAGTAGTGGTAGATCGGGTGGAACCGCCAGCCGAACGGTGAGGTGATCGGGCCATCCGCGGGGCGCAGCAGCATTCCGCCGCCCCCGGCCCAGAATCTGTTCCCGTCACGACGCTTGCGCGCCAGGATCTGCGCCTTGATGGAGTCGTCCTGCTTCTTCAGCGCGACCAGCTTTGCCTTGTCCTTGCGTAGGACGTCGGCTGCCCTGGCCTTGGCCTTCGCGCGCTCCGCCACCAGCTTGGCAACGGCCTCCTGCTGCGTCTGGGCGGCGGTTTCGAGCTTCTGACGTGCTGCCACCGCGGCAGCCGTCTCCTGCTGCTTCTGCGCGACCTGCGCCGTCGCGGCGGCCACCGACTGCTCCTTGGCGGTCAGGTCCGCCAACTCCTGTCGGTACTCGGCGAGCATCCACCTCTGCTTGCTGGCAACGCTGTCGATCACACCGAGTCGCCCAGCGATCTCACTTGAGCTCCCGCTCTGCAGCAGGGTGATGATCTGCATGAGCTGCGGGTCGCCGCCCTGGAAGGTCTGCGCAGCGAAGTACCCGATCGCGTCGCGCTGCTGAGCAACCTTCTGCTTGCCCTGGGCAACGGCCGCCTGAGCCGCGCTCAACTGCGCCTGGGCTGTCGCCAACTGCGCGCGCATCAGGTTGTCCTGCACGACGGCGGCGGCCAGAGCCTTCCGCGTGGCGGCCAGGGTCGTGTTCGCCGCATCCAGACGCTTCTGCGCCCGGTTCAGGGCGGTCTGTGCCGCGGTCAGGCTGGCGGAGGCATCGTCGAAGATGCCCTGCGCGCTGCGCATCTGACTCTGCAGCCGCTTGTGCTTGTTGACCAGCGGATCGTTGGCTTGCGCGCCCTGCACGGTGACAAGTGCGCACGCCAAACCGAGGACGGTGATGGCGACGACGCGTCGACCGCGCCTGGTGTGGGGAAGAGACACCGGTACGAGCCCGTTCGTTGGGGAAGAGCGAACACCTCGACGGTAAGCGAGTCAGCAGGTGATCGCGGGTAGCGACACCCGCGATCGCTAGACCTTCAGGTAGCGCCTCGTCACGAACAGCGTCGGGATCATCGTCAGCACGACTCCCAGCACGGCCAACCAGATGAACGCGTTGGCGAAGTCCGCCCAGTTCACCCAGGTCATGATGTGGCTGTTGCTCCGGATCATGTTGAAGACGATGAACTGCGTGAACGCCGCGACCGCGCCGCCTGCGAGGGCCACACCGATCGCCGCCGCCACCAGGATCTCCATGAGGAACGGCAGCGAGATGTAGAGCGACGAGGCGCCCACGAGGCGCATGATCGCGATCTCACGCCTTCGCGCCATCGTGGCGAGCCGGATCGTGTTCACCACCTGGAAGATCGCCGCGACCAGAAGGAGCCCCGCGATGCCGATCGCGCCCCACTTCAGATAGCTCAACACCGTGTACAGCGCACCGAGCTGGTTGTGGAGGTCGTGCACGCTGTCGACGCCGGGCATTCCCTCGAGCTGCGACTCCACGTCCTTGTACTGACGCGGGTCGCGCAGCGTGATGATGTAGGACTCCTGCATGTCCGCCGGAGTGACAGCCGCGTAGGACGCCGCCTCAGCCTTGTCGGAGGCGTAGATCTGGCGGAACAGGTCGTAGGCCTGCTGCTTGCTCTGCCACTTGAAGGACTTGACCTGCGAGTTCGACTTGAGCACGCCCACGACGGCGGTCTTCTGCGCCGGCGTCACGTTCTGTTTGCTGCAGTTCGTCGAGACCGAGAGGTCGTTGCAGAGGTAGGCCTGGATGGTCAGCTGGCTACCCAGCGACTGCTCGGTTCGATGCGCCTGGGCGCTGACCAGCAGGCCGAGGCCCACCAGCGTCAGCGAGACGAAGATGGTGACGACGAGCGAGAGCGCCATCGAGATGTTGCGCTTCAGCCCGAGGCCGGCCTCGGAGAAGACATAGCGGAAAGTCATCATGTGTCGATCCGCCTCAGTCCTGGTATCCGTAGACGCCGCGGCTCTGGTCGCGCACGACCCGGCCGTCGCTGAGCTCGATGACGCGCTTGCGCATCTGGTCGACCACGCCCGAGTCGTGGGTCGCCATGACGACCGTGGTCCCGGTGCGGTTGATCCGGTCGAGCAGCTTCATGATGCCCACGGACGTCGTCGGGTCGAGGTTTCCGGTCGGCTCGTCGGCGATGAGGATCATCGGCCGGTTCACGAACGCACGAGCGATCGCGACGCGCTGCTGCTCGCCGCCCGAGAGCTCGTCGGGCATGCGCTGCCCCTTGCCCTCCAGGCCCACGAGCTCGAGCGTCTCGGGAACGACCTTGTTGATGTGCGACTTCGGCTTGCCGATCACCTGCAGGGCGAAGGCAACGTTCTCGGCCACCGTCTTGTTCGGCAGCAGCCGGAAGTCCTGGAAGACGGTCCCGATCTGGCGACGCAGCGCTGGCACCTTCCAGCCCGGGAGACGGTTGAGCTCCTTGCCGGCCACGTACACACGGCCGGCGTTGGCGCGGGTCTCGCGCAGCACCAGGCGCAGGAACGTGGACTTGCCGGACCCGGAGGCGCCGACGAGGAAGACGAACTCGCCCTTCTCGATGTCGACATTGACCTGGCTGAGGGCAGGCTTCGCCTGACCTGGATACGTCGTAGCGACGCTTTCGAATCTGATCACGTCAGTGGGTTGGCCGGTGTCGGGGAAGCTGAAAACTGCACGCTCAAGGCGTCCGACCGCCCTCCACTGTAGGCGAGCCCCGCCAACTCCCCTACCTGCCGCGCCGAGCGGTGGGACCCGGTTAGCGCCCCTCGGCGCCCCGGCGCCAGCGGATCCCAGCCTCCAGGAAGCCGTCGATCTCGCCGTCCAGGACGGCCTGCGGGTTGCCCGACTCGAACTCGGTCCGGAGGTCCTTCACCATCTGGTACGGGTTCAGCACGTAGCTGCGCATCTGATCACCCCAGCTGGCCGCGACGTCGCCCTTGAGGTCCTTCTTGAGGGCCGCTTCCTCTGCCTTCTTCTTGGCGAGGAGCTTGGCCTTGAGGACCACCATGGCCGAGGCCTTGTTCTGCAGCTGCGACTTCTCGTTCTGGCAGGAGACGACGATGCCCGTCGGAATGTGCGTCAGTCGCACGGCCGAGTCGGTGGTGTTGACCGACTGGCCGCCCGGGCCGCCCGAGCGGAACACATCCACCCGGACATCGTTCTCGTCGACCTCGACCTCGTCGGTCTGCTCGAGCTGGGGAACCACCTCGACGGCCGCGAACGACGTCTGACGGCGGCCCTGGTTGTCGAACGGACTGATCCGGACGAGGCGGTGAGTACCCGCCTCGACGCTCAGCGTGCCGTAGGCGTAGGGAGCGTGGACCGCGAACTCGACGGACTTCAGGCCAGCCTCTTCGGCGTAGGAGGTGTCGTAGATCTCGACCGGGTACTTGTTGCGCTCGGCCCACCGCGTGTACATCCGCAGCAGCATCTCGGCGAAGTCCGCGGCGTCCACGCCACCGGCGCCGGAGCGGATCGTCACGATCGCCTCACGAGCGTCGTACTCGCCGTTGAGGAGTGTCCGGACCTCCAACTGCTCGACGGCCTTGGTGACCCGGTCGAGCTCGGCATCAGCCTCCGCGAACGAGTCCGCGTCGTTCTCAGCCTCGGCCAGCTCGACGAGCACCTCGAGGTCGGCGACACGCGAGGCGAGTCCGGTGTACCGCTCGAGCTCACCCTGGAGCATCGAGAGCCGACCGGTCACCTTCTGAGCATTGGCCTGGTCGTCCCAGAGGTCAGGAGCGGCGACCTGCTCGCCGAGGTCGGCGATCTCCGAGCGCATCGCGTCAAGGTCAGGCACCTTGCCAACGGTCTCCATGGTTGCCTGGAGCTGCTTGATCTCAGAGTCGTAATCCCGTGCGGCCACGAGGATCAAGCCTACGGTAGGTCGAGAGCCTCTCCGAAAAGGTCGCCATCGCGGTCGAGTCGGTCGAGCACCTCTCGGTAGGTCAGGTGCTCTAGCGCGAGCGGATCTGAGGCACCTTGCTCGATCTCGTCCCAGGTGCGCGGCGCGGCTGCGAAGGGCTGGTTGCGACCACGCAATGAATAAGGAGCGATCGTCGTCTTGGCCGCGACGTTCTGCGACCAGTCGAAGAAGATCTTCCCGACACGCTTCGACTTCGTCATCGTCGAGGTGACCAGGGCGGGCATGGCCTCCTCGAGCTTGTCGGCGATGTCGTGGGCGAGCTGGGCGGCCTGTCCGCTGTCGAGGGGGAAGTCGGACTGCGGCGGGAGCTTCGCGTACAGGTGCATGCCCTTCGACCCGGACGTCACGGGGACGCAGGCGAGTCCGAGCCCGCTCAGGAACTCGCGCACTGCCAGGGCAACCTGGGCGCACTCACCGAGCCCGGCGGGTTCTCCTGGGTCGAGGTCGATGACGAGCCGATCGGGGTAACCGTGTCCCGATTTCGTGACGTCGCTTCGCGACTCCTCAATCTCCGGAGCTCGCCATTGGGGGACGTGCAGCTCGAGAGCGGCGAGGTTGGCCAGCCAGACCAGCGTTGCCAGGGAATCGACCACGGGAAACCGGAGCACCCCCGGCACGCGGTCGACCGTTCGCGAACCCGAGGTGTCTACGTCCATCGTGCGAACCCAGGAGGGCGTTCCACCGGGAGCGTTCTTCTCGAAGAAGGACGCGGCGCCGGTTCCGTGCGGCCAGCGCACTCGCGTCACCGGTCGGTCGGCCAGGGTGGGCAGCATCGCCGGGGCCACCTCGGTGTAGTACGAGATCACCTCGGCCTTGGTGGTGCCGGTGTCCGGGTACATCACCTTGTCGAGGTTGACCAGACGCAACGTCCGGCCCTCGACATCGACGTGAACGTCCTGGCTCTCAGCGTTCAAGCGGCCAGCCCCGTGCTGCCCAGGCGCCGGTGCCGCCTGCCACGTTGACGGCGTCGTAGCCCTGGCCACGGAGGTAGTCGGTGATCGCGCGCGAGCGGTGGCCGCTCTGACAGATCACGTTGATCCG
>JBQCDC010000348.1:0-6501 GCA_051961575.1 Marmoricola sp. | reverse complement strand
CGGCACCGACGCGGGCGCGATCCCGGAGAACGTGTCGCTGAACATGCGCGCGATGGTGACCGCCGGGTTGGCGAAGCTCGTGGAGCTGGTGAACCAGTACGCGGCCGTGATGTAGCCGCCCACCGCATACGCGACCCGATCCGAGCGACCACTGCGGACCGCACCGAAGATGACCACGATCAGCCCGGCCGTGGCGACCACTTCCGCCAGCAGCGTCCCGTTGTTGAGGCGGTGATGCGTGGAGATCGTGAACGCCGACTGGTTGAACATCAGGTTCGCCAACATGGTGCCCAGGATGCCGCCGAGGATCTGCGCCGCGATCGATGCCGCCGCCTCGACCGTGGAGATGAGGCCGTAGCTGCGCTCGATCAGACTCACGATCGGGTTGAACGCGGCGGACACCGGCTGCAGCGCGAGGATGAGCGCGACCAGAACGGCACCGGTGGCGATGCTGTTCTCAAGAAGCTCCAGACCCACGTTTCCGGGCGACAATCGCACGGCCGCGATGCCGGAGCCCACGACGGCCGCCACCAGAAGAGCGGTGCCGATGCCTTCCGCGGCGACGCGGCGCACCAGCGGCGTCACGGGGTCACTCCGCCGAGCAGAGTCGAGAGGGCGTCCAACGCCGCCCTGTTGACCCGGTAGTAGACCCACACGCCCCGCTTGTCACGGTCGAGGAGTCCTGTCTCGTGGAGCAGCTTCAGGTGGTGACTGATCGTCGGCTGGGACAGCTCGAAGGCGTCATTGAGCTCGCAGACGCAGGCCTCGCCGCCGGCATGGGAGGAGATCAGCGAGAGGAGACGTAGGCGGACCGGGTCGGCCAGGGCCTTGAGCAGCGGGGCCACTTGGTCGGCTTGGACCTCGGACATGGGTTCGCGCTGCAAGGGCGAGCAGCAGACCACCGCCGCTACGGGCGTGATTTCGAGAGCAGACTTCGACACCCATCAATATTGACATAGATCAATGTCTAGTTCCACGATGGATATCGATAGCCGTCTATGTATCGGGAGGTGTCATGGAACCGTGTTGTGACTGCAGCTGCGGCTGCTGCTGAAGGCAGGTGGTGACCGCCTGCGTCGTCACGCAGGTGGTCACCTCGTCAGGATCAGGACGAACCCGCGGCGAAGTTGACGAACAGCAGCAGCGGACCGGTGTAGCCGAGGCTGTCCATGGTGCTGGACTGCCACTCCGAGTAGCCCCACCCCGAGCACGCCCGACCGTTGCCCAGGTACTTGATCGACACGTTGAGCGAGATCGAGGCACCGTGGGCCATCACAGGCGTGATCCAACCGCTTGAGCTCATCGCGGCCGTCGTGATGTTGGTCAGTCCGTCCTTCACGGTGGGCGCGAAATAGGCCGCGCAGCTCGGGTTGAGCTCACTCAGCGTGTAGGTCACGCGGGCCGGACTCGGTGAGTCGTTGCGGAGCTTGATCGCGAACGTCGACGTCTGGCCCGACTTGACCGCGGCATCCGACAGGTACGGGTAGTCGTACATCGACGCGGGGGCGCGCAGCGTCGGCTGTCCCGACCCGTTGCCGTACTGATCGATGTCCTGGCCGCCCGTCGTGGCCTTCACGAACGAGGTGGCGAACGAGTCGTTCAGCAAGGCGCCGGTGGGGTCGTAGAGCGCCAGCCGCACCGAGTAGCCGTCGTCCGCGGCCGAGGTGATGTTCGGCGTGATCTTCAGGGAGTACGTCGCGACACCACCCGGCTTGATCAGCGGGGTAGCGAAGCCGTTGGGACCCACGACCACCTTGGTGATACCGGTGGTGATCGAGTACGTCACCGGAGAGCAACCGGCGGACGAGCCGCAGTTGTTGCTGCTGCTGGCGAACGGCCTGACATTGAACTGGGTCGCCGTGGTCCCGGTGTTCTGCACCTCGAAGGCGAACGTGGAACTTCCGCCATTCGGTGTCACCAAGGACTCGATCGCATACGGCCCGGCGTAGACGGAGCCCACGCTTCGCAGCAGGAGATTGCCGGCATAGCCGCCGGCGGCCGTGCCCGGTGGAGAGGCGACGACGAGTGATGCCAGCGCGATCAGGCTGACCGAAAGAACGCGTAGAAACCTCATGGCACGCCTCCAGAACAGGTCTCGAATGAGCAGTGATGGAACAAGGGTGCTCAGACGCCCTTTCGGTGGCCTTACGGAAGTGAGTTCTCGCCCGGGTCAGGCGGAGATCTTGCGCAGCACCACAACCAAGCCGGCCAGGGCGACCGCGTTGGCGGCGACCACCAGCGTGACCGCGTAGCCGATGCCCTGGTCGTAGGCGGCACCGAGCACTCCACCGGCGATCAAAAGCCCCACGCCCCGCACCAGGGCCAGCCATCCGAAGGCGACCGCACGCGTCTGCGTCGGCACGAGCTCCGTGACGACAGCCTTCACCGTCGAGTCCAGCACGCCGTTGACGATCCCCCAGATCGCGACGCCGATCCAGATCCACAGCGCACTGTGCGCGAAAGCGATGGCGGAGACCGCGGCCGCGATCGGGACCGCGAGCAGCGTCATCGGACCTCGCCTGTCGTAGACACGTCCCATCAGCAGGCCGCTCGCGCCGTCGACGAACATGGCGACCGCGAAGAGGATCGGCACCTGGGCGTCCGTCAGCAGGCCGGTCCGTTGAGCATGGAAGGCCAGCAAGGGGAAGGACGCGATCCCGCACGACAGCACCGCAATGGCCGCCGCGTACTGCCAGTACTGGGCCGGCAATCGCCGGGACGTCAGCGAAGGCGGCTTTGGAGCGTCGGGAGTCGACGTCGACTGCTCCTCGTAGACCAGCGGGTCGGGCACGCGGTAGCGCAACCAGAACAAGGCGATCAGCACGAAGACGCCGGGCACCGCCAGAACAGCGAACGCCAGGCGGTAGTCCCCCTCACGCCAACTGAGGACCGCAGCTAGGAGTAGCGGTCCGAGCATGGCACCCGTCTGATCGAGCGCTTGGTGCACCCCGAACGCACGACCACGGCCCGTCTGCGCGGAGGCGTGGGAGAGCAGGGTGTCCTTGGCCGGCGACCGAACGGCCTTGCCCAGGCGCTCGCTGCCGTAGAGCAGCATCGCCGGCGCGAGCGCACCGGTGACGCCGATCAGCGGGACGCTGAGCACGGTGAGGCCGTAGCCGAGGATGGTCCAGACCCAGTAGTGCTGCGTGCGCCCGACGGCGTAGCCCGACACCACGCGGAGTCCGTAGCCGATGAACTCCCCTGCTCCTGCGACGAGTCCGACGACGGCCGCGGATGCGCCCAATGTCGCCAGGTAGGGCCCGATGATGCTGCGGGCGCCCTCGTAGACCATGTCCGCCAGCAGGCTGACGATTCCGAACGCGAGGACGAAGTGCCAGGGCCGCAGGAGCTCGCGACCGGGCTTGGTCGTCACGACGTCAGACACGGTCGAACGCTATCGAAGGGCCCTAGCCGTAGTAGACGATCGCGAACGCGGCCGCCGGAATCCACCCGAGGATCAGCAAGGGGGTGAACCCGGACTTCTTATGGATCAGCCGTGCCGCGACGACGGCGCTCATGCCGAAGAAGCCCGAGATGATGAGGAGACCCGGCTTGGCGCCCGGCGCATGCGAGTCGAAAGCCAGCGGGGCGGCGGCCATGGCGGTCGCGTGCAGTCCGACCACGCCGGTGACCACGATGGTCATGACCCACTTCTGGACCTGACCGATCCCCATCCCGGTGCCCCGCTGCTGGGGCGGGCGCGGGTTGTTGGGGTCCATCAGGTGCCGTGGGCGCCGACGTGCTGGGGTCTCCGTCACGAGCATGAAAGATACTTCATGTGAAGAAATCTTCAGAATGTCGGCCGCACCTGCCGGTCCTCGACGTTGTCTGCGGCATCGCCCTGCGGCCGGAAGATCTCGAGCAGCTGGGTCCCGTTGGTGAAGCGCACCTGTCGACCCGTGGCGATCTCTTCCACGACACCGTGCAGGGCGTCGCTGCCGCCGTCGGCGGGTCGTGGCTCCTGGATCCGGACCACAAAGGTGCGCATGCAAGAAGCGTGGCGAGCGGCTCTTTCAGTGGCCTTACGGAAGTCGGTCGGGCATGCCCTCGAACGGCTCGACCGGTAGGTCGAGCTCGCGCATCCGGCGGGCGTAGGTGGCGTGGTGATGGCGCGCCTCGCCGTGGCGTCGCATCCGGACGTGAGCGGCGATGATCGCGCTCCAGGCGTCCTCGTCGTAGGGGTCGCGCTCGATCAGCCGAAGCAGCCAGCGAGCCGTCTGCTCGTCGTCTCCGCGGCGCGCCGAGATCCTCGCCAAGAGACGCGCGCACGCGATCGCGGCGCTGCGGGCGCGCTCGCGACAGTCGACCGCCCAATCCGCGTCGCTGTCGTCCTCGAGGAAGTCGCCGACGTAGAGCAGCTCGGCATCCTGTAGCGGAGCCTCGGCCTCCTCAAGCCGACCCTGCGAGGCCAGTCTTGACCCGAGCTCGGCCGCCGTCAGGAACTCGAGCACGTCCAGGTGGACGTTGTCCGCCCGCAAGCCCAGAGACGCCTTGTCCGCGTCGAGGTAGTGATCCTGCGGGTGGAGCTTGTACGGATCCAGCACGCCCCTCAACCTGGTGAGGAGAACGGATAGTCGTGCACCGGAGAGGTGGTACGGGTCGCCTGGCCACAGCGCCTCCGCGGCAGCTTCGCGCGTGATCGTCCGACCGTTGCGCGCGGCCAGCAGCTTGAGCAGCTCGCGCACCTTGCGCGACTGCCAGGCAGCGGCGGGGACACGTTGGCCGGCCACATTCACCGCGAAACGGCCCAGCGTCGCGATCGAGACGGTGTCGGGTGCCTGAGCTGCAAGAACGCTCCCCGTGACACCCACGTCACCGGACGCGCCGAACTGGGCGAGCACCTGGCGGGCACTCGACGCAGCGGCCGGATCCACGACCAGGGTCGCGATCGACAACTCGGTGCGTGCGGCCGCGATCGGGTCGCCGAGCTGGGTCCAGATGTCCGCGGCCGTGCGCATCAGCGCGACATCGGCGGGAACCGTCGAGACGGCCCGCAGTTCCAGCGCGGTCGCCAGAGCGGATCGATCACCCGTGCGCTGCGCATCCAGCTCGGCCTCCACGGCGAGGTCCGCGGCCCGAGCAGGCGCGCCGCCCACCAGTGCCGCCCATGCGCACGCGTTGAGCGCCTGCGCATGCTCCAGGGCGCTGGACTCGTCGATCGCGCGCTTGGCGAATGCCTCGGCAGCGCTCGCATCCGTCGCGCACACCCAGGTCAGGCCGGCACACGCGGACGCGAGGCGATGGGAGTCCTCGACCCGCTCCGCCGACAGCAGTGCCCGCTCGAACGCCAGGCGCGCTTGGACACGGTCACCGCGCAGTCGATAGACCTCGCCGAGCAGGAGCTCAGGGCCGGCGACGTCCCTCGACCCCTCGGCCAGATAGGCCTCGATCGCCTCGGACGCAGCCGCCCGTGCCAGGTCGAGCGACCCCAGCCGGATCAGTGCCTCGGCCTTGTTCTCCAAGGCCAGCGCGACGATCGGTCGATGCTTCTCCGCGACCTGGATGGCGCTGTCGGCGTTGCGCACCGCGGCTTCGTAGTCTCCCTCCTCGAGGAACTTCGAGGAGAGGTTGGACAGGATCCGGCCCGTCTGGATGACGTCCTTCGCGTCGGCCGCCGCTCGTTGGGCGGCTCGATACGCACGCAGGTTCCCGAGACGATCGCCGCGCGACGCACAGACCAACGCGCGAGCCACCTCGGCCGCCGCGATCGCCCGCGCATCTTGAACGACGGCGGCCTGGTGGCAGGCCGCAGCAGCCAGATCCTCCGCCTCGTCGGTACGCCCACTGCGCCAGACCGCGGCGCTCAGCCAAGCGGTGACCAGCGCACCGTCCGCGCTCGGAGGTCCGCTCAGATCAGGGGCGCGCAGCACCTGTTCGGAGCGCGCTCGATCACCTTGCAGGTACAGCAGGGCGCCTAGGCGCCACGCAGCAGCCGCGGACCCCTCACGGAAGGCGCGCTCGAAGCCCGCCTCCGCGCCGATCCAATCCCCCGCCAGCCACAGCTCGTCAGCTTGCTCGAGTGCGCTGCCCTCGCCCGCGGTGGACGCCCCCCACCCATCGCCGAGCCCACCTTCGTCCTGCATTGGTGACCCGATCCTCGGAACAGTCAGACCTTGAAATCATCGCAACACGACTCGTGGCACGTCTAGGCGAAACGTCGTTCGGTTCGCGGGTCGCCCTCTTCCGAAAGGCTTCCGAAAGGGCCGCTTCCTACCGTCGCCCCATGCGCATGAGCGCGCCGAGACGGGGGCCCGATAAGGGAGCAAAGACCATGAAGATGCGATCGATCATCACCGCTGCCAGCGCTGTCGTGCTCGCCACTGGGGTCGTAGCCCCGGCCGAGGCGTTCAACCCGACGCCGGAACCACCGTCCACGATCGTTCCGTTGGACGGAGCGCACTGGCAGGCCGGCGCCCGCCGTCCTGACGGCACCCGCCCGGCCGACGTCGGCCTGGTGCAGCTCGGGGCGACGGCCCCCCCCACCCACCGGCGGGTCGGGTA